>JAEDOJ010000135.1 GCA_016302015.1 Oscillospiraceae bacterium
CCCGGGGGAAAGGGTAAGATCATCTGTAAAGGTAAAATCCTTTTCGAGAATGTGGGTCATAAAAACGGAGTGCAGGCTTGCCTGCCGCTTTTCTACGCACAGGGGTGCCTCAGCTTCCGCGTCGCTGCAAAAGGCAATCTGCGTCTTTTCGAATGCGGTAAGCCTGGTGACCAGCTTGCAGCGGGTAAAAACCTTGCGGGGATTCAGCATCCGTGTCTCCAGGGAGGCTACTTCCGTTTCTGCGGTCAAATGGCGGCCCTGGGGGAAACTCCCCCGTTCGCTTTCTGCCGTAAATGGGATGGTAAATCCCAATGTGCGCAGTCCCTTCTCTCCATCGGGTGTGTACAGGACATTGACACGAAGGGTTCCGCTCACTTCCGCTTTTCCGTCCCGCAGTTCCCGGCTGTGGAGATACACCGTTCCATCCGTTTTTACGATCCGTGCGATGTCCGGGCAGTAATCCGGCACGATGGTCTCCGCAGTTTCCTCCTGTGTCAAGGTAATGCTGCCGGCGGCCTCATATGCGTCCAGGCAGGACTTTTTCAGTTCCAGATCCATGGGGCACTTCCTTTCCTGATCGTTCGTTATGCCCCACTTTATGAAGCGTTTGGCCGGGTTATTCCTTTGGAATCCTGAATAGTTTTCGTAAAATACCCTGCAGAGCCTTGGGCGATTTCCAAACGACGATATTCATACGGTGAGACTCCTTTCCATTTCAGCGTTTGCAGCAGGCGCAGCCGCATGCGATCAGCAAAAATGCCACCAAAAACAGCAGCGCCCCCGTGGGAAAAATTGCAGCGATCAGGATACCGCATCCAAGGGCCACTGCCAGAATCCCAAGAATGCCGCACCCGTGATCTCCCCTGCGAAATATACGGACGCACCTCCTTTCCCTGTTTCAGTATATTTGTGCCGGATTGTCCGCCGTGCAAAAAGAAAAAGCCCGAAGCAGTTCGCTTCGGGCTAATGCTTATTTTTTCCGTTCCTGCCAGTCCTGAATGGGCCTAAGCTCCTCGTAAAGGCGAAGGTAGCTTTCATGGCGGCTTTTCTGAATCGCACCCTTCCCCAGGGCCTCCAGAACAGCACAGCCTTTTTCCTTGGTATGGCTGCAGCCCACAAAGCGGCATTCCTCCAGATAAGGAAGGAATTCCGGGAAGGTCTCCGGTAGGTGGCGCTTCCATTCAAGATTCAAGTCTTCCGCCTCAAAGGAGGAAAAGCCCGGGGTATCCATAATCTCTGCACCGCAGCTCAGACGGAACAGCTCCACATGGCGGGTGGTGTGACGGCCGCGGCCAAGGGCTGTGCTGACCTCGCCCACCTGAATGGAAAAACCGGGCTCCAGGGCATTCAGAATGCTGGATTTTCCCACGCCGGAGTTACCTGTAAAGGCAGAAAGCTTACCAGAGATAAGAGGCTTTAATTCCTCAAGTCCCTCCCCTGTTTCCGCGCTGACACGCAGCGTTGGGAAACCGGCAGAGGTATAAATGCGGTAGAGGCTGTCCGCGTCATCCAAGTCGCACTTATTCAAGAGGATGATCACATCGCATTTTTTCAGCGCGGCGATGGATGCTACACGGTCGATGAGGAACGGGTCCGTTCTGGGGATGGCGCCGGAACCAATGATAACCAGCTGGTCGATATTGGCAACAGCGGGCCGGGAAAAGGCGTTGCGCCGTGGCAAAATGGCCTCTATAAAGCCCTCCCCATTTCCAAGCTCCCGTACGCTGACCCGGTCTCCAACTAGCGGAGAAATCCCCTCATTGCGGAACTTCCCCCGGGCCCGGCAGGTCAAAAACTCCGTTCCGGTATCCACATAATAAAAGCCGCTGAGTGCTTTTTGAATACGTCCTTCCCTCATAGGTCCCCCACTTAGTCAAATTGGACGATATAGCTGTATTCCAGCTCACCGTCGAAATAGACCTTGATCTCCTGCTCACCGGAGCCGCGGAGGATGACGGTAACCCTCTCATCGGAGCAGTCCACCGTTTGATTGAACTGCGGCTCTTCCTCTCCGCTTACATAAACCTTCACGCTTACCTTATCGCGGCCATCCTGGGGCAGTTTGTAGCTATCCTGGATGGTGCCGCTGCCGCCGGGATGAGACTCATCCTCCGGCGGGCCGGAGCTGACCTTAAATTTAATGGTGTCTCCTTCTTTGGCCATGGTGGTGGGTTCCAGACTCTGCCAGATAATCGTTCCCATCTCTGCCTCATTGGGAACGACTTCAATATCTGCGTCCGTGCAGCTAAGTCCAAGGGTCTTCAACTGGCTGCGGACCGTTTCGATGTTCATTCCTACAAAAGAAATCACAGGAACATCCTTGAGTTCAGGGCCTTTACTCACCACCAACTGGATGGTGTCACCCTTTTTCAAGCGTTCGTCTTTCGCAGGGTAGGTTCGGATGATATAGCCCTTGTCCACCTCGTCGCTGAACTCCTGGTACTCCTCGTTGGCATCCAGCGTCAAAGCATACTTTTCGATCATGCTCTGCATAGCCTTCTTGGCCTGAGGGACGGTCATTTTCGTAATGTCGGGCATTTCTCCGGTATCCTCACCCGCGCTGATCCAAACCTTGATGTGCAGATCATCGCTCTTGCGGTGGGCTCCCGCCTCCGGGTCCTGCCGTGCAATGGTTCCGGCAGGATACTCGCTGCTGAAAACGGTGGAATCCTGCTCCTCCAGAACAAAAATATTCTTAATGCCTTCAAGCTGGGCGGCTTCCTCCAGTGTTAATCCCAGAACGGATTTCACCTCGTACTGCTCCGTGGCGGCGGGAGACTGGAAGGAAGCAAAGATGGAACGGAAAAGGAAAAATACCAAAACAGCGGCAAGCAAACCGGCGCCGACCCAAAGCAAGGTCTGTTTTTTTCCGCTTCTGCGCTCATCCTCGTAATCGTCATAGTCCCGGCGGTGCTCCCGCTCCCGTGAGGAGGAATGACTGCGCTGCTGTACGGCCGCGGAATGGACCGCTACAGTGCGCAGCGGCCGGGTGGGCTCGTCTGCTTCCTGAGAGGAACGAAGGTCCTCCATCTCGAAGTCCAGATCCACCTCCGGGTTTTTCCGGAAGGCTTCCAAATCGGCAATCATGGCGTCTGCGGAAAAATACCGCTTCTCCAGGTCAGGGGCCATGGCCTTCATGCAGATCAGTTCCAACTGCTCAGGGATATCGGGATTGATCTCCCGGGGTGCCAGAGGAATGGAGCTGAGATGCTGAATCGCAACGGACACAGCGGAATCGCCCTCAAAGGGCAGCCGTCCCGTCAGCATTTCATAGAGCACTACGCCGGCAGAATAGATGTCGGAACGGGCATCGGTGCGGTCACCTCTCGCCTGCTCGGGAGAGATATAGTGAACGGAGCCAAGGGCCTCCTGTGTCAGTGTCTGAGCGGAATTTTCCAGGCAGGCGATGCCAAAATCAGCAACTCTCACGCTGCCGTCCCGCAGCACCATAATGTTCTGCGGCTTGATATCACGGTGAACGATGCCGCGGCTGTGGGCATGGGAAAGGCCCCGCATGATCTGCGTGATGAAATGCAGGGATTCCCGCCAGTTGAGTAGGCCTCGGCGCTCCATATACTGCTTGAGGGTGATGCCGTCGATCAGCTCCATGACGATATATTCCGTATCGCCGCCCTTGGAAACATCATAGACGGAAACAATATTGGGATGGGAAAGCTGTGCAACGGCCTGGGACTCCGCGTTGAAGCGGCGTCGGAAATCCTCATCCTGAGCGAGGTCACTTTTCAGGATCTTCACAGCCACCAGACGGTTAAGCCGGTGGCACTTTGCCTTATAAACCACCGCCATGCCGCCTGTGCCGATGCGCTCCAGAATCTCATAGCGATTGTCCAGCATTTTACCGATATACGGATCCATAGGTTTCCTCCTCTCTTACGATTTCCGCATCAAAACGGCGGTCACATTATCCGGTGCGCCCTGGTTCTTTGCAATCTCCAGCAAACGCTCCAGACAGGTGTCCGGGTTCTTCTCATGGATGACCTCAAAGAGCAGCTCCTGATCCGTCACGGTACCACTGAGACCGTCGGTACAAAGGAGAAGGAACTCTCCTGTATGAAGGGAGCAGAGAAAGCTATCACATTCGGCGTCGCTGTCAGGGCCAAGGGCGCGGGTGATGAGGTTGCGGCTGGGATGATGGCGGGCCTCCTCGGCGGTGATATCGCCGTGATCCACCATGCGCTCCACCAGAGAGTGGTCCTTGGTGACGCGGCGGATGCCGCCTTCCGTAATATGATAGGCGCGGCTATCCCCCACGTTGGTGATGACTACCTCTTCCCCGCAGGTCACTGCGGAAACAAGGGTCGTTCCCATACTGCAGTATTCCGGCAAATCCTCCGCGGTTTTGCGGATCGCCCTATTGGCCATGGAGACGGCGTAGGCGGAAGCCTCTTTTATCTGCTCCGCCGTCATATCCGCGCGCAGGATCTTCTTCAATTCTGATGTAAAGGTATCCACGGCAATCTGGCTTGCCAGCTTTCCGCCGGCAGGGCCGCCCATGCCGTCACACACCACACAGATGGTGCACTCCCTCTCCTGGTACACGGCATAGGCATCCTGATTCTCCTTGCGAACAAGGCCGATATCCGTGATTCCCCATATTTGCAGCATTGGAATCACTCTCCTTTCCGCTGTTCTTCCATGGCTTTCCGGCGGAGCTGACC
>JAEDOJ010000136.1 GCA_016302015.1 Oscillospiraceae bacterium
GCTGGCTGTCCGCATAGTGGCGCTGCCAGAGATGGACATTGGCGCCGCTGTCCTTGGATTGGCTTTGGACGTCGATGGCATAGTTCTGATCCACAGCGGACTTGATGACATACACGCCGTCCACAGGTCCCGTGGATGTGCTGCTGGTAGCGGTATAACCGTTAAAGCCGTACTTCTTGACGATCGTCGGATAGTCCTTATAGCACACGTTGGTGTCAAGAGGACCGACACCGCCCACATAGTTGGAGGAGGTGTACTGATACATGCCGTAGGTCGAGGGATATTTCGCGGACTTGGCATTCGTGGGCGAGCCGTTGTAATAGTTCGCCATCCAGCACTCATACTTGCCGCCGCAGATCTTGGAGGTAGGCACCCATGCGCCATAGTTGGGGTCCATCCAGCCGGCATAGCCGTACAGACCGGCAAGATAGCCGGCATTGGCAATCTTGTCCAGGAACGTGCGGCAAATATTGTAAGCAGTCGTTGCGTTGCCGCTGTTTGCGCTGGAATCCTCAAAGTCGAAATAGACCGGATACTCAAATTTCTTGCCTGCGATATATTTCAGGCACTGATCCGCTTCATGAGAGGCTGCGGACGCGGTCGTTGCGTAGGAGTAAAAGTATACGCCCACGTCCAGACCCGCCGCTTTCGCCGCAGTGTAGTATTCTTCGAAGCGGTAGTCCTTACGGCTGACAAAGCCGCAGCGGAGGATCACAAAGCTATAGCCGTTGTTCTTGATATTTTTGAAGTTAAAGCCTGTGCCCTGATGCTCTGAAACGTCGATGCCATAGCAGCGGATGTAGCCGTCGCCTGCCATGCCGCCGGAATAGCCATTATCGTAGCCCGTCGCTGCCGAAGAAGTCAAGGAGATCACGGGAAGCATACAGATCACCATGACCAAAACCAGCAGCAGTGAAATACTTCTTTTCAATTTCCCTTTTGCCATTTTATGTAGTCCTTTCATAGATAATCATTCATACCTGCAAATTTTTTCAATACACAACGTTTCCTTTTGAAAAATAACACACCTTCTTTCTTATCATTATGTTATAATATGGTACTAAATATTTTAACACAGTAGTGTAAATATAGCAAGGGCAAAAATGGAATTTTTGAAATGATCGAGCATTGTTATAATACATAAAAATAACACATCATTTTTGTCTATTTTGACGGTATCTTCTGAGGCTTGCCTGCGGAGAACCCGCAAGCTGTGTGAAAAAACAGTTCCCCCCACCGTCAGCCGTTTACACAGCCTTTTGTCGAAGGGACGCTGGGACGGTGGCGTAACCGCTTTCGTTTTTCCCACCGTCTTTTTGTCGATCTGCCTGTTTTTCCTCCAGGAACCGTTTGAGGAATTATATAAATTGCCATTTTTTCCACTCTGCTTCATTAGCTCATTGAAAAAAGAATTAAAAAGGATTATAATTACATAACAGAACGTTTTAGAGTGGGTTTCTTATCCCTACGACAATCAGATACCGTCCCGTGCCCGGGCAGTATCTTTCTAAAATAGAAAGGATTGATTTTTTTGAAAAAAGTCTATGTAAAGCCAAGACTGGAGGCCGAGCTGTTCAGTCTTGGGCAAAATATTGCCGCTTGCTCCGAAAAGGTCACGTTTGGCCCGGATGATCTGAATCTGTGCGGAGAATATTTCCCCACAGAACCCTTTTCCAATCCACTTGAAAAAAGAAGTGCCCAAGGCCAGATCACACCCTTTCATGATGTTACCACCTGCTATTGCTACGTGACCGCCCCGAAGGACAGCGGGTTTTTCAATTCCTGACCGTCGGATATGGAATGCCGTCTTTCCTTTGCCGGTGTGTCCCTTCATCTTGTCAGCCCCCAGTGCTTTCAAATGAGTCCCGGCCTTGAACGCTTCCTCACCGAACGGGAGGAAGCCCAGAGGTCGCTTCATCTGGAATTTATGGCCCCGCCTGCCGGGCAGACGTCCCTTCCCTATGTGGGCGATGATTTCTTTCGCCGCTATTACACAGACGGAAGGAATACACGCATCGAGATGAAGGGCGCGGGAGGCCGTCCCAGCGCCGCCCTGTTCTGCGAAAAAGGGGCGCTTCGCTATGAGATTTATCAATACGTCGGTCAGGGAATCACCGGCTGGATTTCCCTGCTTCCCATGCCGTGGCTGCTCTATCCCAAGGGCGTGTTCTTCCTCCACGCATCCAGAGTTGAGGTTGGAGGAAAAGCCCTTGTCTTTACCGGCCCTTCCGGGGTGGGAAAAACCACCCAAGCCGCCCTGTGGAGCGCCTGCGGCGGCGGAATCATCAGGGGAAATGACCGGGTGTTGCTGCGCCGGGGTGAGGGTCGATGGCAGACCTACGGCTATTTTGAAGACGGAGACAGCCCGGTTTGCGACCCCACGCCGCTGCCTCTGGCCGCCCTTGTTCTGCCGGAGCACGCAACGGAAAACGCTGTGACCCGGATGGCTCCGGCAAAGGCTGTCGCCGGACTGATGAGCCAAATGATGGCGGAGACATGGGACAGCGCCATGCAGCAGGCCGTCCTTGAGGCGGTGCTTGAGCTGGTTCAGCAGTATCCGGTGTACCGCCTGCGTTGCCGGGCGGAAGCAGGGGCTGTGACCTGTCTGATGGAGAAACTGAAACAGGATGGAGTGATACCATGGGCGTAAAGCCCTCTGACCGGCTGATTTATCAGGCCGGAATGAATCGGATTCCCATTTCCGGAACCTTCGAGCTGTCCCCTATGTGCAATTTTTCCTGCAGAATGTGCTATGTCCGCAGATCTCCGGCGGAGGTTGCACGGTTGGGCGGTCTGCATAGCCCGGAGCAATGGCTTGCCTGGGCAGAGGAAGCACGGCAGGCGGGTATGCTCTGGCTGCTGCTGACCGGCGGTGAGCCTTTCCTCTATCCCGGCTTCCTCGACCTGTATGAGAAGCTGGCGAAGCTGGGCTTTTTCCTGTCGATCAACACCAACGGGTCGCTGATCGACGATCCGGCTCTGGAGGTGCTGAAGCAGTATCTGCCGAAGCGGGTAAATCTTACCCTCTACGGTGCCTCCGGCGAAGCCTACGGAAAGCTCTGCGGGGATGCCGGGGCTTTTCATCGGGTCATGGACAACGCCCGCCGTCTGAAGGAAAACGGGATACCTTATAAATATAATTTCAGCCTGACCAAAGAGAATTACGGCGATTTATCCCGGGTTGTGGCCCTTGCCGAAGAGCAGGGCGTTCCCGTGGAGGTTGCCTCGTATATGTTCCCGCCTCTGCGGCGGGATGCCGCCGCCGTGCCGGAGGATTTCCGGCTTTCCCCGGAGCAGGCAGGCTTCTGCGCCGCGGAGAGTATGCGGCTGCGGCTGTCCCCGGAGGAATTTCATGCCTATGCTGTTTCCGTCCAGGATGCCTGCCTTCCGCCGCCCTCCAACGGAGAAGGACGGGAAATGGGTTGCCGGGCAGGCCGATGCAGCTTCTGGCTGAATTGGCAGGGCAACCTCACCTCCTGCGGCATGCTGGACAAGCCCGCCGTTTCCCTTCTGCACACCAGCTTTTCCGATGGCTGGCAGCAGATCGTACAGCTCACAGAGGAAACACGCTGCCTCAGCGGCTGCGGCGGCTGTCCCAACTATCCCCTTTGCCACCCCTGCCTCGCCTCCGCCTGCTGCGAAACCGGGGACGGGAACGGCAGACCGGAATATAAGTGCAAAATGCTGCTGGCGGAGGCCGCAGCTTGTAAGGATATGTTGAAAAAAATCCAAGGGTAGCTCTGAATCAAGCCGTGGCCGATTTGTTCAGAGATTCCCAAGAAGAAAAGGAGACACCCATATGAAACACTTTGTAAAAAAGGGAATTTCCCTTCTGCTGGTTTGTGTGATGACCCTGTCTCTCGTCCTGACGGCCCTGCCTCAGGCTGATGCAGCGGACAACACGGTAAGGCTCCTGCCGGATCAGGCTTCCCCCTTCAACGGTGGTAAGTTTCAGGGCTGGGGCACCTCTCTGTGCTGGTGGGCAAATCGGGTGGGCTACAGCCCCGACCTGACCCAGCAGACAGTCGATGCCTTTTTCTCCGAGGAAGGGCTTGGTCTGGACATCGCCCGGTATAACGTCGGCGGCGGAGAAAACCCCGAACACAACCATGTTCTTCGCTCGGATTCCATGGTTCCCGGTCTGTGGGAGGACTATACATGGCGCAACTACAACGCCAGCACCAACAGACACAACGACGTTGATATATCCTATGACATAACCAATGATCAGAATCAGCTCAATGTGGCAAAGGCGGCTCTGTGTGCCAACCCGGATCTGTATTTTGAGGGGTTTTCCAACTCCGCGCCATTTTTTATGACCAATAGCTGGTGCTCCTCTGGTGCGGCAACCGCCTCAGATGACAACCTGCGCAGCGAGATGTATGACGATTTCGCAAGGTATATCGCCCAATCGACCCTGCTCCTCCGTGCCAACGGCATTGACATCAAGAGCTATTCCCCCATGAACGAGCCGGACACCAACTACTGGGGCGCAGGGTCGGATAAGCAGGAGGGCTGTCATTTCTCTCCCGAGGGCAGCCAGTCCAGAATGATAACGGAAACCCGGAAGGCTCTGGACGCCGCAGGTCTGTCGGACGTTCTGGTTGCGGGCATGGATGAAACCAGCATCGACACG
>JAEDOJ010000137.1 GCA_016302015.1 Oscillospiraceae bacterium
CGGTGAGCTGCTCCGGATAGGCGGCGGCCTTATCCTCCAGCCCCACACGCTTTAAAAGCGTCAGCGCCTTTTCCTCCGCGGCCTCCTTCGTCATTTTCTTCAGCATAACCGGAGCGGTGGTGAGATTCTCCAGCACCGTCATGTGGGGGAAGAGGTGAAATTGCTGAAACACCATGCCCATCTTCTGCCGGTGCAGATTCAGATTCACCTTTTTTGCGGTCAAATCATTTCCCTCGAAAATAATATGACCGGAGGTGGGTTTTTCCAGCAGGTTCAGGCAGCGCAGAAAGGTGGATTTCCCGGAGCCGGAAGGCCCGATGACGCAGACCACATCCCCCTCGTGGATGGTGGTGTGAATCCCCCGGAGAACGTGATTGTCGCCGAAGCTCTTATGCAGTTCTTTTACTTCTATCACTCTTGCTCAACCTCTTTTCAAACCGTGCCAACGCCTTCGTCAGCAGGATGACCAGCACAAGATACACCACAGCCACGGCAATCAGGGGATTGAAGGCATCGTAGGTGTTGTTCCGGATCAGATTGCCTGCTCTGGTCAGGTCACGGACTGCCACATAGCCTGCAACGGCGGTTTCCTTCAGCAGGGCGATCATCTCATTGCCGATGGCGGGGAGAATGTTCTTCACTGCCTGGGGGAAAATGATTTTATACATGGTCTGCAGCTTGGACAGGCCAAGACTTCTGCCCGCCTCCATCTGACCGGCGTCCACGGCGTTGATGCCGCTGCGGATCAGCTCCGCCATATAGGCGGCGGAGTTGATGCCGAAGGTGACCACGCCTACCACAAGACCCGATGCGGATTGCAAAATCAGATAGTAGAAGATCAGCAGGAGGACGACCACGGGGATGCCCCGGATCGTGGTGACATAGATGTTACAAAGCGTTGCGGCGGGCTTCAGAGCGGGACAGTCCTCTGCGAAATACTTGGTCATGGCGATAACAGCCCCTAAGACTACGCCGATGGCCAGGGCGCCCAGGGTGATGATCAGCGTGTTGCCAAGACCCTCCAGCAGGAGCTGATACCGATCCTCTACGATGAAGGTATCATACAGCTGCTGGCCCCAGCGCTGAAAAAATGCAATAATTCCGTCGATCATATCAGTCCAGAGGAGAAACGTAAGGAACCTCGTACTTGGCGAAGAGGTTTTCCATGGTGCCGTCCTTGATCCACTTTTCGATCATGACGTTGATGGCGTTGACCAGATCGTCGCTGCCCTTGGCAAAGGCTGCGCCGTAGGGCTCGCTGGTCATCTTTTCGTCCAGAACCACGGTAGCGCCGTCATTCATTGCGGACATATCAATGGCAACCTCGTTGTCCACGACCCAGGCGTCTGCCTTGCCGGTGAGCAGAGCGTTGCAGGCATCGTTGTTGGCCTGGAAGGCCAGAACGGTATAGCCGTTATCCATGCAATAGGCTTCCGCGGTGGTGCCGGTCTGAACGGCGATGGTCTTGCCCTCCAGATCCGCCTTGGACTGGATGTCGCTGCCGGTCATGACAACGATGGACTGGGATGCCAGGAAATAAGGGTCGGTGAAATCGGCGTTTTTCTTCCGGCTTTCGTCAATGGTGATGCCGGCAACGCCTGCGTCGTACTTACCGGCCTGAACGCCGGGGAGGACGGAGTCGAAGTCCATCTCTTCGATTACCAGCTCAACGCCCAGCTCATCGGCGATCATCTGCATCAGCTCCGCTTCGATGCCGACCACCTGACCGTTTTCCAGATACTCAAAGGGAGGGAAGTCCGGGCTGGTGGCTACGACGAGCTTACCGGCCTTCTGAATGTCCGCAACGGTTTTTCCGCTGCTGCCGCAGGCGGCAAGGGCAATGCAAAGAACTGCCGCAAGTGCGAGCACGATCATTTTTTTCCAGGTTTTCATTGTTTTATCATCCTTTCAAAAATAAATATTTATGATGGAAAAGGAAGCGCCCTTCTTTTGACCGCCTCCATCGATCGTATTTCTTTCTGGTTGGAATTATACCATCGAGAGAATAAATATGCAATAGATTTTGCAAAAATATTCCTCCAAATTTTTGTGTATAATTTGGAGGAATCCTCTACAAGTTTCACAAATACCCTGGGAAGCGCAGTGAATGATGTGAATATATACAAAAATAATGAATATTCAGGGCAAAAGAAAATCCGCTGCCGCGGTCTGCAGCAGCGGAGGGTTTCCCGGCAATTATTGTTTGTGGACGTAAAGCACACCCATGGTTCCCTCGCCGCAGTGGCAGGAAACGGTGCAGCCCGCATTGGTTTCATACACATGGACGAAGGGCTTGCAGGCAGTGACGGTCTGGCGGGTGAGGTCGAAGACCTCCTGAGGCACCGGGGTGTGGGTGATGAAAACCTGCTCCAAATCCACGGTGTCGTCGTTGTCCAGACGGTCATGGACGTATTTTTCCATGCACTTGGCGAAGGAGCCGCGGTATTTCTTCCCGACGATCATCTTGTTGTCCACCACTTCGATGCAGGGACGGAGCTTCAGCAGGTTGGCGCCCAGAGCGGCGACCAGAGAGCAGCGGCCGCCTTTGACCATATAGTCCAGACGGCTGAGCAGGAAGCTGGCGTCTACCCGACGGGCAAAGTCGTCCAGCGCCGCCTGCATGGCGTCCAGATCCGTGGCTGTTTTCGCCAGACGGCAGGCTTCCAGAACCACGTGTCCCTGACCGGAGGACAGATTTCTGGAGTCGATGACCCGCACATTGGGCAGCTCCTCGGCGGCAAGACGGGCGTTGTTATGTGTGACGGAGAAACCGGAGCCGATGCTGATATGGACAACCGCGTCGTATTCCTTCAGCAGGCTTTCAAACTTCTCCTGATAGATTCCCACAGGAACGGCAGCGGTGGAGCATAAAGCGCCGCCGTTGGCAACATGAGTAAAGATATCCTCCGGCTGAATGGTGACGCCGTCTAAAAAACTCTCATTCTCCTTATTCACAAACAGGGGGATGATTTCAATGTCGTTTTCCCGCACCTGCGCAGGGGAAAGGTCACAGGTGCTGTCCGAGGTAATCTTGATTCTCATGGTGCATTCCTCCCAATACGATATTACCTATAATAGTATAACTTTCTCCGGAAAAACAGTCAAAGGGCAGTTGATTTTATTTGTCAAATGCTTTATAATTAGCATGAGGTGGTATGCAATGACGTTAATTGAGCGTTATTTTTTATATTTGGAAGGCCTGGCGGAGGGCAGCCGAACCCCGCCGGAGGGCGTCTGTCTGACGGAAGAAGAGCCTATGGCCCGGGCGGCCCAGCTTCAGACAGAGATTCAGAAGCTGGGAATCCCGGAATTTATCCGCCGCTGTGCGGCGCAGGACGGCGAAACGATTCCCCGGGAGGAACTGGATGGCTTCAAGCCCGAGGATCTGATGGCCACGCTGGCGGCTCTGGCGGGACAGCAGGAGGAAGCGCCTCAGGAGCCGGATCCCCAGGAGCCTCCCAAGATTGACGAGCCTGACGGACCCAGAAATGCCTATGAGGTGCTGCTGGACTGCTGCTGTCTGGATGAAAAGCTGCTGTATTATCTCATTGATGTGCTGAAGCGTGGAGCAGAGGAGGAATTCCAGAAGCTGGCGCTGGTTACCACACGGAAGGCCTTCACCCAGGCGGATTTCCTCTACTGGTTTGCGGCAAAGGAAACCCGTGGAGAGGAAGAAGAGCTGGTCTGCGTCACGCTGATGGACGCCTGCCTGGATCGGCTGGCGGCGGAGAATCAGAAGGAACTGATCGCGGCGCTGATCTGCGGGGATCAGACCACCTTCGAGCTGTTCCGCTGCGAGGCGCCGGAGCTGTGCCATTTGCCTCAGGCGACCTTTGAATGGTTTGACCGGAACTATCTCCGGGGCTTCTATCCCATCCGCTATATGCTGAAATTCAACGGCGTGAAATTTCCGAAGGGGGAAGAGGCATGACCAGAGGAGAACAGGCCGCACAGAATTTTTGCAGCGGCTGTAATTGCTGCCAGTCTGTGCTGGTGGAATTTGCCCGGGAAACCGGGCTGGATGAGGCAACTGCCATGAAGCTGGCCTCCGGCTTCGGAGGCGGGATGGGCCGGCTGCGAGAGGTCTGCGGTGCGGTCACCGCCGCTTTCATGGTGATCAGCATGGTATATGGGGGCGAAACGGTGCCTTCTCAGGAGGAAAAGTGCGGACTTTACGCACGAATTCAGGAGTTCGCCGGCCGATTCAAGGAGAAAAACCGCTCCATTGTCTGCCGGGAAATGCTGGCGGGGATCGTGGCGGATCGGACAAGTAACCCGGAGCCCAGAACCCCGGAATACTATAAAAAGCGTCCCTGCGCCACCATCGTCCGGGACGCCGCCGACCTGCTGGAGCAGTATCTGCGGGAAAATCCATATTGAGAAAAAGCTTCCGGATGGGCAATGTCGTTAAATTGCCGGGTCAGGCTTTTGCCTGACCCGGCTTTCGTTTTGATATGAGGAGGGGCAACTTCGGACTCGCACCAGCCGAGGCTCCCTCTGATGAGGGAGCTGGCGGCGGAGCCGCCTGAGGGAGAGAAAAAAGCTGTCGATTATAAGATTTTCTCGTTTTTGCAGTGCAAATCAGGTCTCTCCCTCCGTCAAAACCTTCGGTTTTGCCACC
>JAEDOJ010000138.1 GCA_016302015.1 Oscillospiraceae bacterium
TTGCGAAGCAAGAGAAATACAACTAAAAAAGTTCGGAAATCTTTCTGTATTTCCAACGAATCAAAGGAAGCGTATTGGCTAAAATAAATATTCTATTTTGGCGGTTCCGGACTTTTTTGACAGTCTGAAGGCTGTCTCACGAAGTGAGACAGCCCTGTTTTTCAGAACAGCGCTTCCAGCTGTTCCTTCTTTTTGTAGCCCACGGAACGGTTTACCAGCTTACCGTTTTTGAAGATCAGAATGGTGGGAATGGAATCAATGCCAAAGAGGGCGGCCAACTGGGGTACGTCATCCACGTCCACCTTGCAGACCTTGACCTTGCCCTCTCTGGCGATCTCCTCCACAATGGGAGCCAGCATCCGGCAGGGCCCGCACCAGGTTGCCCAGAAATCCACCAGAACCGTTCCCCCGGCTTTCAAAACCTCGGCTTCAAAATTATTTTCGTTCAGAATTACTTCCATAGCTTTTCTCCTATCTTGATTTATAGTACAGCATACAGTGGCAGTAGCCCTCGAAGCTCTCATCGGCGATCTGTTCCCGGAATTCCTTGCACATACACTTATTCTCTTCCGTCCGCTCCCGCCTGCAGGGGCAATAGCCCCCGGTTCGCTTCAAGCCTTCCTTCACTGTGTCCACAATTTCCCGATCGGGATTCAACGTGATTTTCACGGCCGTTTCCTCCTTTAACACAAGGTTTTTCTCCTGTTATCATAGCATGATTTTTCTCCGTTGACAACTTTTTTCTCCCCTGCCGGGCTTGCATTTTGAAAAAAATGCTTTATAATAAGCTGAAATGACTGAAAGGAAAAAGTTTTGCTATGAGTTCCTTAAAAGAAAATAAAATGGGAGTTATGCCCGTGGGAAAGCTGCTGTTCACCATGGCCCTGCCTATGGCGCTGGCCATGCTGGTCCAGGCGCTTTACAACGTGGTGGACAGTATTTTCGTCTCCCGGATTTCCGACCTTGACAACTGCGCCCTGACCGCCGTTTCCCTGGCCTTCCCGGTGCAGAATATTATGATCGGCATTTCCACCGGCATCGCCGTGGGCGTCAACGCTCTGCTTTCCCGCAGTCTGGGAGAGAAAAACTTCGACCAGGTCAACAAATCCGCCCTCAACGGCATCTTCCTTTCCTTCTGCGGCATGGTGCTCACCGTTCTCTTCGGCATTTTCGGCGCCTCCACCTATATGCACTCCATCACCGATGACGCAAAAACCATCGAATACGGCATCCAGTACATTCGGATCATCTCCATCGTGTCCTTCGGTATTTTCGGCGAGGTGCTGTTTGAACGTCTGCTCCAGTCCACCGGCAGAACCTCCTATACCATGATCACCCAGGGCATCGGCGCCGTGATCAACATCGTTCTCGACCCCATTCTGATCTTCGGTTACTTCGGACTGCCCCGGATGGAGGTTGCCGGCGCCGCCGTGGCAACCGTGATCGGTCAGATCGTGGCCTTTGTTCTGGCGGTGATCATGAACCTCAGAAACAATCCCGAGGTGCAGCTGAAGCTCAAGGGCTTCCGCCCCGACCGCAGGCTGATCGGCAGAATTCTGGCCATCGGCGTCCCCTCCATTATCATGGTCGCCATCGGCTCCCTCATGAATTACAGCTTCAATCTGGTGCTGGACAGCTACAACGCCCTGACCCCCGGCCTGGGCGAGACCGGCAAGACGGTGTTCGGCGCGTATTTCAAGCTCCAGAGCTTTATCTTCATGCCCATTTTCGGCATCAATAACGCGGTTCTGGCCATCGCCGCCTTTAACTACGGAGCGAACCAGCCCAAACGGATTATGCAGGTCATCCGCTGCGGCGCGCTGAGCGCCGTCGGCCTGATGCTGGTGGGCATGGCCGCCTTCCAGTTCCTTCCCGACACGCTGCTGGGCTTCTTCAACCCCGACGCCCAAATGCTGGAGGTGGGCGTCACCGCCCTGCGGATCATGTGTCTGCCCTTTATCTTCGCCGGCCCCTGCATCATCTTCAGCGGCGTATTCCAGGCGCTGGGCAAGAGTATGTACAGCATGCTGGTCTCCATCGCCCGGCAGCTTGTGGTGCTGATCCCGGCGGCCTACCTGTTCTCCCTTTCCGGCAACATCGATCTGGTTTGGCTGGCCTTCCCTGTGGCGGAAATTGCCTCCCTGCTGGTCTCCGTCTTCATGATGGTCAGGCTGTACCGCCAAAAAATCAGGCCTCTCTACAATTCTCCCGAAATCTCCTCTTGAAATACGGGATTTCCCGTGGTATAATGAGAAAAAGTTTGGAGAGGAGCGTTTTTATGCGCCGTGTTCTGTTCGTGAATTACGATTACGATTACCGCTATTGCTGTACTCGTTTATCGTGCTGCGAACAGGAAGTGGCTTTCCTGAACTAAAGTATTTGGCTGCACGAGGTTTCCCGTGCAGCTTATTTTTTTAAAGGAGTCCTGCCTTATGATTACCGTTCTGAAAAAGAATACCACCCAGAGCCAGATGGACCATCTGATCCAGTGGCTGAAAAGTCAAAATCTGGACGTCCATATTTCCCATGGACACGACTATACCATTTTGGGTCTCATCGGCAATACCAGCCGCATCGACATGGAGCTGCTGGCCAGCCTGGACATCGTGGAGTCCGTCAAGCGGGTCACCGAGCCTTACAAGCAGTGCAACCGCCAGTTCCATCCGGAGGATACGGTGGTCACCGTGGGCGATGCCAAAATCGGCGGCGGCAATTTCTGTATGATCGCAGGCCCCTGCTCCGTGGAAACCGAGGAGCAGATCATTGAGGTGGCCTCCAAGGTCAAGGCCGCCGGTGCGGACATTCTCCGGGGCGGCGCCTTTAAGCCCCGTACCTCTCCTTACGATTTCCAAGGTCTGGGGGCCGAGGGAATCCGTCTCCTGCTGGAGGCGAAGAAGGCCACAGGTCTGCCCATCGTCACCGAAATCATGAACGCCCAATATCTGGATCTCTTTGCCGAGGTGGACATCATTCAAGTGGGCGCAAGAAATATGCAGAACTTTGATCTTTTGAAGGAGCTGGGCAAGACAGACAAGCCCATTCTGCTGAAGCGGGGTCTTGCGAATACGCTGAAGGAATTTTTGATGAGCGCGGAGTATATCATGTCAGAGGGGAACCAGAACATCATACTCTGCGAGCGGGGCATCCGTGCCTTTGATACCTATTCCAGAAACACCCTGGATCTGACGGCAGTTCCCATGCTCCATGAGCTGTCCCATCTGCCCGTGATCGTGGATCCCAGCCACGCAACGGGAAAGGCACGGCTGGTGCCGCCCATGGCGCTGGCTGCTGCGGCCTGCGGGGCAGACGGCGTGATGGTGGAGGTTCACAACGATCCCATCCACGCCCTGTGCGACGGAGCCCAGTCCCTGACCCCCGACCAGTTCGGGGTTCTGGCCCAGCGGGTGCGGATCGTCAGAAAGGCGGCGGCGGAATGACGGTGGGCATTGTTGGTCTGGGTCTGATCGGCGGTTCCTTTGCAAAGGCCTACCATCAGGCGGGACACCGGGTTCTGGCCTGCAACCGGAGCAGCTCCGTCACGGCCTTTGCCCAGATGGCAGGAGCCGTGGACGAGGAGCTGACCCGGGAGAATCTCAGTCAGTGCGACTTATTGCTCTTATCCGTCTATCCCCAGGCCTGCATCGACTATCTGGAGGCCAACGGAGACGCCATTCCCCCGGAAACCGTGGTGGTGGACTGCTGCGGCACCAAGCGGGAGATCTGCGAGGCGGGCTTCCGTCTGGCGAAGAAGCACGGCTTCCTCTTCGTAGGCGGTCACCCCATGGCAGGAACCCACTATTCCGGCTTCAAATACAGCCGGGCAAACCTGTACAAGGGCGCTCCCATGGTATTGGTTCCCCCGGTTTTTGACGATATGCAGTTGATTGACCGGGTATGCAGGCTGTTGGAGGCTCCCGGCTTCGGTCGGTTCACCGTGACCACGGCGGATAAGCATGATGAAATGATCGCATTTACCTCCCAGCTTGCCCATCTGGTGTCCAACGCCTATGTGAAAAGCCCCACCGCCGGAAATCACAAGGGCTTTTCCGCAGGCAGCTATAAGGATATGACCCGGGTGGCGTGGCTGAACGCTCCCATGTGGACGGAGCTGTTTTTAGACAACAAAGAAAATTTGATTTCCGAGTTGGACATTCTGACGGCGGAATTGCGGAAATACCGTGACGCTCTGGCGGCAGAGGATGCCGAAACCCTCTGTGCCCTGCTGGAAGAGGGCAAAAAACGAAAAGAAGAAGTGGGTTAAGGAGGTGGCGTCATGATCTGCGGTCTGCTGGGCGAGCATCTGGGGCACAGCTATTCCCCTCAGATTCATGCCCTTTTAGGGGCTTATTCCTACGATTTATTTGAAGTTTCCCCGGAAAATTTGGAAGAATTTTTACTTCACGGGAAGTTTGACGGTCTGAATGTCACGATTCCCTATAAAAAAGCCGTAATCCCCTACTGCGCTGCCTTATCGGAGACCGCAAAAGCCATGGGCAGCGTGAACACCATTGTCCGGCGGCCTGACGGCAGTCTCTACGGAGATAATACGGATTTCCACGGTTTTTCCTGGCTGCTTTCCCGGAACGA
>JAEDOJ010000139.1 GCA_016302015.1 Oscillospiraceae bacterium
AATATACCTTCACGAGAGTGACCACCGTGACCTCCGGCAAAAAGTATCTGATCGTTAGCGAAGGCTATAACGTTGCCTTTAACGGTAGTCTGACTTCTTCTTCTGATTTAAGCTCTGCAAACAACGTGGTTGCCGTCAACCCTGCGGATGGCAAGATCACCGGTGACGCCACTTTGCTGAATTCCACCGTCACAATTACCGCCTCCGGCAGCTTCTACACGGTTCAGACCTCCAGCGGCCACTATATCGGCAGGACGGCGACATCTTCCGGATTGAATGCCAACACAACCACAGAATCTAAGAATGCGATAACATTTGATGGCACCAATGCGGTGATCAATTCCGTGATTGATTCTGCGGCTTCCAACATGAAGCTGCAATTCAACAATTCCGCCAATGTGTTCCGTTACTATTCCTCAACTCAGAAGGATATCCAGCTTTACGAGCTGAATACCTCCACGGAGCCGGAACCCACGGAGCCTACCGAGCCCACGAAACCCAGCACCGAGCCCACGGAGCCCAGCACGGAGCCGGTTGATCCCACGGAACCCTCCGATCTGGTGGATCTCCCGGAGGACTGCGTAGCCTCCAGCTTGAAGATCATCACCGGCGAAGGCACGGTCTATGTTCTGGACGGCGAGGGAAATCGTCTGCCCACTTATACAAAGAGCGGAACCAAATATAAGCCCACGGGCACGGATGAAAGCTCCGTTCCTCCCAATGATGTTCTGGATCCCTATTATGTATTTACAAAAAAGGGTCAGACCTACACGATCGTTATGGCTCCCGCTGTTGGCCAGAGATTGTCCTGCGTGGAGAAGGGCGGCGCCAAAGTTTCCGACTACACATGGGACAACGACCTGAACGCCTATAAATTTACCGCTGATATTAATCCCACAGTTACCACAGGAGTAGTTTTCCGCGTTTCCTTCCTGCCCAACCGTGGTGACGCCGGTATTACCGCAATATTGGCAGATGAACTGGTGGACGGCGAGTACATCATCACCGCTCCGGAAACCTCGACCAGTGCGCCGGACTACGCATATAAGAACGACAAAACGTTCTTCCTCTACGGCACCAAGGATACGGTTCTGGTCGATGGCAGCGACTGCGTTCTCGGCAGAAAATCCGCGGCGCTCCGGATGTCTGATGTTGGTGTTACCATCGATTTTCTCACAACCTACACCCTGTCCGGTCTGAACGAAGGCGCAGTCTTTACCATCAAGGAGTCTGAAACCAATCCCGGCTATTATACGGTGAAGGCCTACGAGCCTATGACGGACAGCTATGTTTGCGTTGCCACGACAAATGGGTATGCAACCGAAAAGAAGCTCACCGTTACTTCCGATCCTACTTCGGACGCAGCCCTCTGGAAGCTGGACTTCGACGCAACCACCCATCTGACCAAGTTCACCAACAAGCTGACAACTTCCGATGGAAGCCCAATTTACCTGAAGTTCAACGCAGCGGATGGTTCGAAGCTCTTCCGCGCGTATACCACGGACAATAACGCCCTTTACCCGGACTTGATCCTGTATCGGGCAAACTTCTCCGGCTTCGGCGTTACCTACAGCGCCGCAACCGTGGGCGGCACCGTCACCGGTCTGAATGGCGCAACGGCTTTCGCTTCCGGCGAAAATCTGCCCAAAGGCTCCACCGTCACCTTCAAGGCAGCGGCTCTGGAGGGCTATGAGGTCGACTACGCTACGCTCAACGGTGAAGTTGTTACTCTCAACTCTGACGGAACCTATGTTTACACGCCTCTGGATCATAAGCTGAATTTCGTTGTCTACTTCAAGGAAGAGCAGAAGGACAACACGATCACGGTTCGCTACTGGCTCAACGATGAGACCACGTACTTTGACACCCGTAAGCCCGTGTGCGGCGGCTCCTACTACATTGATCTGAGCGGTGAGGTCTACGTTGAAGCAGCCGGGAAGAGCTTCCCCATTTCCGAGCTTCAGTTCAACGGAGCAAAGAAAAATGATGCGGATATCCCCGGCGTTACTGTGGATACCAGCATCTCCGTCACCAATGGCGACGTGATTGATCTGTACTTCCTGACCGTGGCGGTGAAGCTGGACAAGACCGCCACCGAGACCACCAAAACCACCGGAACGACTGCCGGCAACGGCGGCAACACCGTCACCGGCAATTTTGCCGGAAGCGGTGAGAACGGCGGCAACCAGGCGGATGCCCACGGCAATATCAAGCAGACCTTCACGGTGAATCTGAATGTTGCCGCCGGTGAAATGATCCCCGGCTACGACATCCCTCAGGAGACGGATATTGTCCTCATTCTGGATAACTCCAACAGTATGTATCCCCAGTATTCCCAGAACATCTCCTACCTGAAGACTGCGGTCAGCCTGTTCCTGGACACTGCGATGCCTGAGGGAACCAAGAACCGGGTCAGTGTTGTCTGGTACGGCAGCCAGGGACATATTTACTACAGACAAAATGGCGATTACACAGAGTCGATGACCACCACCCTGTACAATTCTGACCTGAATGATCTGTCCCTGTCCTACCAGAAGTGCTTTACCAACAGCAGAAGTCTTGTGGATGCGATCATCAATCAAATGTACGATAACACCCTTACATCCTTCTATGATAAAAACAACAATCGCTATACCAGTCTGGTTGGCGTTGATGGCGGCGGCACCAATATGTACATGGGCTTTAAGGCTGCGGAAATGGTTCTGAATGCCCGCCACAACGATATGCCCAATACCGACCGGAACCTCCTGGTGGTTATGTTCACGGACGGTATTCCCACCTACTCAGATACCTCCGACTGTCCGCCCAAATACAGCACCGATGTAAACGGCCATGGCTGGGCTCCCTGTCCCGGCGTGCACAACACAACTATGAGCGAGGTTTCCGCACTCCGCACTGCTGTTGGTCAGTTCAAGAATGCCCGGCTGAATCAGATTGTGTCTGTTGCTTTGATTCCTGGCAGTTCCGCTGGTGAAATTGCCGAAGCGCAGAGACTGTTGGGTACAACCGGTCAGGCGAAGACTTGGGTGTATCAGGGCACTGTTGCGAATGAGAACAAGCACACTTATACAACTGAAGACGGGATTAACTACTATAATCCCGTGTATGATCTTTCCTCCGACACCTATAAAAACAGCAACGATGCCTCTCGCTGGGTCAACACCACGGCTTTGTCCGACAGGTATGAGGCGATCACCTCGAGCAATACAAGCGAGGTTGTGGAAAGGCTGAATAAGATATTCAAGGAGTTCTCATCTCTGGCCGTTGCACCCAAGTATCTGACCGGTACTGTCACCGACATCATCCCCAAGGATTTCTCCGTGGACACTGCGAAGCTGGACGCTTCCGGCTTGGGTTACGACCTTACCAAGAATGCGGATGGCACCACCACCATCACCTTTGATAAGGTGTACGCCACGAAGGATGGAACTGACATTTCCTATGACCTGATCTATACCGGCACCGGCGGTGGCGCTTACTACACCAACCAGTCCGCCTCCTACACCTTTGCCGACTTCAAGCAGGCAGGCAAGGAAGTCACCATTACCTTCCCCATGCCTCTGGCTCAGATCATTCCCTTTACCGTGAATGACATTTCCTATGCCATTGCCGGCGTTGAAAACATCGTCCATGTGAAGGCCAACGACCTGTTCAAACAGCTGGAGGATGCGGGTCATCAGATCATCGGCACCACCTTCACTCTCACCGATAAAGACGGTAATCCCGTGGAGTACAAGATCAATACCTCAACCAACGAAGGTATGGACGCCAAATTTACCGATCCGGCCAAGGGCACGCTGCAAACCTTCAGCTTCGAAAACGGAAATCACATCTTGTATTACACGGTGACCATGACCGTGAAGGATCCCTCCGGCAAAGTGTATACCGTGACCTCCCGGGCAACCGAGGTGGATATTTACGTTGCCTCCATCTATACCTTGCCCGACGTCTCCATTACCGTCGTGGGCAAAGATAACACGATTGACGTGATGGCGAACGATCCCTTTGCCGATCTGGAGAACCAAGGGTATCGCTTCACCTCCACCACCTTCACCCTCACGGACTCCGAGGGCGAACCCATGGAATATGCCATTGATTCTTCCGACAACAGCGGCATTAAAGCCAAATTCCCGAATACTTCCAACGGGACGCTGGAAACCTACAGCCTCCAGCCCGGTGTGCAGACCCTGTATTACACGGTGACCGTGGTGGGCACGAACCCCAACGGCGAGGCGTACACCGCAACCTCCAATGCAACCGAGGTGACGGTCTACATCAGCGACAACAAGCCTGACGTTGACATCTGCAAGGTGAATGAAGAAACCAACTCTGTTGTCAACCTGAAGACCAACGACGACCTGTATTATCCCGAGACTGCCTCCGCCCAGTACCTTGTCTACGCATCTGCAACCGGCGGCCAGGCTCTTTCCTCCCAGAACCGTCCTGCGGGCTTCTCCACCTTTGCCGTGGATCAGACGAACGTTTCCTACAACGCA
>JAEDOJ010000140.1 GCA_016302015.1 Oscillospiraceae bacterium
TGGAAAAGGTTGTAAAGGACATTATCAGAGATTTGAGGTGAGGAAGATAGACGAACGACAAATTATCCAAAAAGCCGCAGCGGGAAACTCCTTCGCCTTCGAGCAGTTGGTTCAGAAGTATCAGAGTCAGGTCTATCGTCTTTGCTTCCGCATGACCGGCAATCCGGAGGACGCTGCGGATCTGACCCAGGAGGCCTTCCTGAAGGCGTGGAATCATTTGGCTTCCTTCCAGTTTGAAGCGGCCTTCTCCACCTGGCTCTATCGTCTGACCTCCAACGCCTGTCTGGATTTTCTCCGCAGCGCCAAACGCCGTACCCATGTTTCCCTGACCATGGAAAACGAGGAGGGGGAGGAACAGGCTCTGGAGGTCATGGACCCTCAGCCTCTCCCGGAGGAAACCGCAATTCAGCGGGAGCAGCAGGCCCTGGTCAGGCACGCCATTGGGCAGTTGGAGCCGGAGCAGCGGCAAATTCTGACCCTTCGGGTGGTGAATGATCTGAGCTATACGGAGATTGCCAAAATCATGTGCCTGAAGGAAGGCACGGTAAAGTCCAGATTGTCCCGTGCCCGAGAGGCTCTGCGAAAAAAATTGGAGCAAATCGGGAACAAATCCATAAATCCAGCGTCCAACCAAATGAACGGAGGTGGTGGAAATGGACTGTGAAGCATATCTTCTTCTCCTCAGCGGTCATTTGGATCGCATGAACAGTGCAGAAGAAGAGGCCGCGCTGCAAGCGCATCTGAATACCTGTGAAAGCTGCCGGGCACGGCTGGAAGAGATGAAGCGAAACGACGCCCTTCTGTCCCTCACCCCGGAGCCTCCTGCCGATCTGACCCAGCGGATCATGGCGCAGGTTCGCACCAGCCAGACCTCTTCCGGACGGAAGCGCCGCTTCCTCCGCTGGACTGCTTCCGCAGGTGCAGCCGCCGCAGTCCTCGCCCTTGTTTTCATCGGCGGAAAAATCTTGAACCCCGGCACGGATGCCGCACTGTTCTTCGATGAAACAGTAGAGATAAGAACGTCGGACTACGGACATCCAATGGACGAGGAAGGAACCCTCTATGTGCCGGAGACAGCCCCGGTGTATTTTGATGAAACTGAGGAGCTTGGTGGAGAGTTCACCGATTCCCAGACTGTCGACTTCTCAGACGGAGAACCCAACGACAATTCCTTTTCCTACCGTTCTCCGGTTCAGGGGATGACCTTCCCCCAGCCCTTTGCGCTGGTGATGGACGCCACAGCGGAGGATTTGGAGCTGCCGCCGGAGCTGGAGCCTTTGGATTTCCTCGATCCTGATCGGTTTTCCGAGGAGGAGCGCATGGAGTACACAGAGCTGATGGACGCTCTGATTTCGGAATTTCCGCAGTTGTCTCCCGAAAGCAGCGATGCCTGGGAGGTTCAGGTTTTCAAAATCAATTATGGTATTTTGGATCAGCTCCTGGAGCTGTACGGCGATCAGTTTGAATTGATTTTCTATGCGCCGCCCAGCGAGGATTCTCTTACGCCCTGTTATCTCTTTCTTGTGCGTGAAAAAAATGCATAGAATAAAATAACCTCTTTTTCGCAGACTACCAACGAGGTGGTCATGTGAAAAAGAGGTTATTTTTGGTATTTTTGACAATATTTTTATTATCGCCCCAGGTATTTGCCGAGGACAAGGTCCTGCGCTGGGTGGATTTTCAATTGGATTACCCCTCTCTGAAGGCCGCATTGGAGATCGACATTGCCTCCCAGGGGGAGGAAAAGCCCCTGAGCTGGATTGACATTCTGGCGCTGGCCTCCCTTCGGAAGGGCGCTGACCAGGTTACCGTTTCATCTGTCAAAAAGGCGGCGGAGGAGCTGCGGGGCGATCAATCTCCGGAGGAATTTTTGGGAGATCAGTATCGGTATTATGCCTATTATCACCGTGCCTACGAAGCCGTTCTGGGCGGTCTGGTGGGAAACTACGCCATTGAAGTCCGGGACGAGGCCACCGGCGAAGCCCAATGGGTCGCCTCCTACGGCTTGAAGGCCTTCTCCCCCATCGCCGCCGGCTATTATTATCATCATTACGATGACTTCGGCACCCGGCGCAGCTACGGCTTCGCCCGAAGGCATCTGGGCAATGATCTGATGGGCAGTCTGGGAACGCCCATCGTGGCGGTAGAGTCCGGAATCGTGGAAGCCATGGGGTGGAACCAATACGGCGGATGGCGGATCGGAATCCGTTCCGACGATCGTCTGCGATATTACTATTACGCCCACCTGCGGAAGGACAATCCCTATGTCAAGGACTTGCAGGAGGGGGATCATGTGCAGGCGGGAGACGTCATCGGCTTTATGGGGCGAACCGGCTACTCCACCAAAGAAAACGTGAACAATATTGAGACAGTCCATCTGCATTTCGGTATGGAGCTGGTGTTTGAAGAGAGCCAGAAGGAATGCGATTCCGAAATTTGGGTGGATGTCTACAGCATCGTCCGCCTGTTGTCTGAGCATCGAAGCTCCGTATCCTACGATGAAACAACCCAGACCTGGCAGCGTCTATATCCCTACCGGGATCTGGATAAGGAATAAAGCAGAAAGCAGTGCCTCCGGGAGAGACTGTCTCCCGGAGGCACTACAGGAAATTAAAGATATTCCAAAGAACGAAGGCCGCAATTAAAGAGCGCAGCGGTTTCCCGGCAATAATCCCGATTGCAATGGCCGGGATTCTTGGGATCGGTTCTGACCAAGGCACAGGGATGGCAAGCCTTGACATACTTGCAGTCGGTACACTCCGCCGGAGGCACAAAGTTCTTCGCCGCCTCGTTCATCCGCTTCCAGCTTTCGTCAAACCCCAGCGCGTCATAGTCAACGGCGGCAGAGGACAGCCAGAAACAGGGTACCATTTTCTTGTCCCATGTAATGTTAAAGGCACAGCGTCCGGCAGAACACCACAGTCCCAGCTTCTCGGTCAAATGATCCTTCAGGTCAGGAATGCAGACCCGCTCCTGATTCTCATATTTGGTTCTGCCCTCAAACTGATCATACAGCTCAATGGCTCTGATCCGCTGCTCCAAAGTCATTCCATAATCTTCAATGTCACGACCGGTGTCCTCGTTGGCCTGAACCAGAGCGCTGTTCATAGAATATTCTATCTGATGATCCTTCGCAAATTTCAAAATACTGGGGATATCTTCAACCAAATATTTATTCGGCGTAACCGCAATTGTAACGTGTAAGCCGGCATTTTTCAATTTCAGAATATTTTCAATTACTTTTCCGTATACACGGTGGCCGGTGACCTTATAGTAGGTCTCCTCGCTGCTGCCATAGAGAGAAATCTGGATCTGGCGGGGAGGGCTGGCCTTAAAATGCTCAACAGCCGCATCGGTGATCAATGTACCGTTACTATTGATACTCACCACAAGTCCCAGCTCCCGGCAATGATCGTAAATCTCCCAAAAACCCTTATACAGGAGGCATTCTCCACCGGTGAGCAGGACTGCGTACATCCCTCTTTTGTAAGCCGTGTCGATAATCTCGATCCACTCTTCCGTGGGAAGTTCCTTTCTCCCGCCCATCTGCGCTTCCGTCAGATGACAATAGCACATCTGGCAGTCCAGGGTGCATCTGGGAGTCAATTCAAAAATTCCCGCTATGGGAGTGAAGCTTTTTCGGGCTTCCCGCTGGAGCTCCGACAACAAATCGTGTTTCATCATAATGGTTCCTCTTGCTGTAATCTAAGAATAGGGGCATCTATGAATAGATGCCCCTTTGGATATCGTGAAGAATATACGCTTAGAAGCAGTTATCCAGAGAAGGATCCCAGTCATCAGCTCTACCAGTGCAGAAACCTTCACGGGGAGAGTACTGCATGCTGATGGTAGTGGTCTCGGTGGGACGGGGGCCGGTATTCTCGGTAGCGGAGGAGGTGGTCAGAACGTCCTCCACGTCGAACTTCTTAACTTCAACAACGGGAGTTTCGAAAGCCTTCATGTATTTGCTCCTTTCTTAAGAATTATATCAAGTGATTAACACGAGATACCTGTGGATTAGCCCAGGTAGGCGGCGGCGTAGTCGCCGTAAGCCAGGATGGCGTTGGCCAGATCCAGCTTTGCCTGAGAGGTGCTTGTGTTTGCTCTGCAGCCGGAGACCATGCACTCGACGCTCCACTGCAGATCCTGAGAAACCTTGGTCTCTCCGTCATAGATGGCGATGCTGAACATGGTGCGGGTGTTCTTTGCGCTCACATCGTCAAAGCGGAAGGAGCCGTTGGTTCCCATAGCGGTTACGGGCAGAGTTGTCACAACTTCGCCGGTTTCTGCATTGGTGACCACAGCGGTCAGCTCGCCGATGCGGGAAGAGTAATCACTCAAATTGAAAATTGCGTAAAGGACGATCTTGGACTCCAACAGAACAGTGTTATACACGTTCCTTGCGCCGCTGCCGGTGACGCTGACGGAAGCGGTGGCTT
>JAEDOJ010000141.1 GCA_016302015.1 Oscillospiraceae bacterium
GAACGTAGGTGAAGCCGTTGATTCTGGAGATGATCTGAGCGGCATCCTTGCCGAGACCGTTCAGGATAACACGAAGCTGAGTCTTGCGGGCCTTGTTGGCGTTGCGGACGATGCCGATGGCGCCTTCGGCGGCGGCGAAGGATTCGTGACCAGCCAGGAAAGCGAAGCACTTGGACTCTTCGCTCAGCAGCATTGCGCCCAGATTGCCGTGACCCAGACCGACCTTCCGGTCGTCAGCCACAGAACCGTCAATGCAGAAAGCCTGCAGGCCTTCGCCGATCTTCTTTGCGGCTTCGGCAGCGGAGGTAACGCCGGACTTCAGAGCAATAGCAGCGCCTACGGTGTAAGCCCAGCAGGCGTTCTCGAAGCAGATGGGCTGGATGCCCTTGACGATCTCGTAGGGGTCAAAGCCCTTTGCCTTACAAATCTCCCGGCACTCTTCTACGGAACCGATTCCGTACTGCGCGAGGACACCGTTGATCTTGTCAATTCTTCTTTCGTAACTTTCAAACAGAGCCATGATGTTGTCCTCCTTAATTATTCCTGACGGGGATCAATGTACTTGGCAGCGTTGTCGAACTGACCATAGTGACCCTTAGCCTTTTCCAGAGCCTCAGCGGCGTCGATACCCTTCTTAATGAAGTCCATCATCTTGCCAAGGTTGATAAACTCATAGCCGGTGATTTCGTCGTCCTTGTTCAGAGCGACCCGGGTAACATAGCCTTCTGCCATTTCCAGATAGCGGGGGCCCTTCACCTTGGTTGCGAACATGGTGCCAACCTGGGAACGCAGACCCTTGCCCAGGTCTTCCAGAGAAGCGCCGACAGACAGACCGTTTTCAGAGAAGGCGCTCTGGGTACGGCCGTAAACGATCTGGAGGAACAGCTCACGCATAGCGGTATTGATGGCGTCGCAAACCAGGTCAGTGTTCAGAGCTTCCAGCAGGGTCTTGCCGATGAGAATTTCGGACGCCATAGCGGCGGAGTGGGTCATGCCGGAGCAGCCCAGAGTCTCAACCAGAGCCTCCTCAATGATGCCGTCCTTTACGTTCAGGGTCAGCTTGCAGGCACCCTGCTGAGGTGCACACCAGCCGACACCGTGGGTAAAACCGGAAATGTCGCTGATCTGCTTTGCCTGAACCCATTTGCCTTCTTCGGGGATGGGAGCAGGGCCGTGGTACGCACCCTTAGCAACGGGGCACATATGCTGTACTTCTGTTGTGTAAATCATTGCAAAAATCCTTTCCGTTGCACTCTTGCTGAGTACAAAAAATTTTCCAATCCTATAGAGAGTTCATAAAAAGTCGATTTTTCAGAACTCTAACCGTATTATACTATTGGTTTCCCAGAATGTCAACGAACTTTCTGTGAAAAAAGTCCGTAACCGTCAAAATCGACAAACGATCCTGGTTATTTCTCTGTTTCGCTTATTTGAAAGGCATTTCAAGATGGAAAAATCCGGGATACCTGGCAGTATCCCGGATTTTGCTCAACCTTCGTAGTTTCCGTAGACCCAGGCGTTGGGAAGATATCTGGAAACAATGTTTTTATTGGAGCATTTGGTGACATATTCTCCGTTGTAATACAGAACAGCGGAGGCGCCGCCGTCCAGATTCAAGGCGTTATAGCCCTCATGGCGCTTGAGAATCTCAGCGCAGGTATCCAGACCGGCACCGATGGAACGGCCGGTCAGACGGCCTTCAATGACCAGCATCAGAATTTCCCCCCGCTCGGACTGGCCGATGGCGGCACGGGGATTGATGGAGCCCCATTCGGGACCGACCATGATTTGCCCGTCAATGATCAGGGCAGGGCTGAACTCCACCGCGTCGGTAACGTCGGACTGAACCTCCCGATCGGAATCCACAATATACATGATGTTATCATGGGTCAGTTCAATGCGTTTATAGCCGGGATCGTCGTAGTGATAGCCGTATTGCGCGCCCTTACACATGGTATAGCCCGCCAGCTCGCTGCCGTCGCCTGCGCCGTTCACATCCAGGAAGCCGCTGCCGGTAATGCCCAGCACACCGTTATTGTCGTCCACAATGACACCCAAATCCTCACCGTAGCGGCCAATGCCGGAGGAAGGCTCACAGCGAAGCTGAGAGGGGTCCTTTCCGATGGCGAGGACGCCGATATAGCCCGTACCGCTGACACGAACCAGCAGAATCTTGTTGGGTACGTCAATGGCCAGAACCTGTTCTCCCATGGAGGTGTAGATATCCGTCCCCTCGTCATCCTGACCGGCTTCGTTGATATAAATATTCTCCCAGCCGTTTTTCAGAACCTGAGGGTGCTTGTCCACATATTCCTCGAAGGTGGTGCGGTTCAGCTCCCAGAACAGGTCGAAGAAGGCTTCCTTCTGCTGATCTTCCGTGGTGACGGAAGGCTCGGTGTTGTCCTCCGGCGTATTGGCCTCAGTCTCAACCGGTTCCGTAGGCTCCGTGGGAGCAGGACGGACGCTTTCCTGACCGTCCAGAGAACGGCGGAGGTATTCGTCCCGGAGCAATGCGTCTTCTATCATATAATTGGGCAGCGTATAGGTAGCCAGCCAACGGTGATTCATGGTAGAGAGGGCAGTCTCAATAAACGCCTGCCGCCAAAACTTGATTCCGGAAATGTCAGAAAAGACAAGGAAGCAATATGCGCCCTCAAAGAGAAGAATCAGAGACAAAATAATGGCAATGGCCTTCAGACCCCTGTTCTTCCCCTTCTTTTTCTTCTTTTTCTTCCTCTTTTCAGCAGTGTTTTCTACCGGCTCCATCTCTTCGGTTTCGTAAAACTCAATTTCTGCGTCTTTGATATGCACTGCCTCCTTCCTACTATGTCAGTGTACATAATAACATATTTCTGTCATTCTGTAAATAAACAAATTATTAACTTTTGAAAAACAGTCGGATTTTTTGTTATTTTGCCACGGTTTCCGTCTCCGGATGCAGGTCATCAATGGTAACGGAGGAATTATGGGGAATGGGAGTCCATTCCACCTTGCGGAAAAAGGCAATAAAGGTGGAGATCCGACCGATGATGTCAAAAAGCGGGAAGGTGAGGGTAAACCAGATTTTTTTCCGGAGCGGCATTTTTTTGATGCGCTTGCGCTCGGAAATGAACACATAAATTGCGGCGGCAATATTTGACAAATAACGCTTGCCGGTAGATTTGAGGATCGCCAGAAGGGCCAGACCCACCGCACCGAAGGGTCTGCCGAAAAACAGCCAGACAAAGACCGTGAGAACGACCTTCAAAATATTGACAAAAATCCCGTAAAGGGAACGGGGAGCGACAATGCACAGCATATCGTAGGACATGAAGGCGACCGGGGCGCTGTGAGAGGTAAAAATATGCTTGAACAGCAACCAGCCGGTCTCCACAAAGGCTTGCAGATGACCTTTTGCCCAACGGATTCTCTGACGCATGGCAGTTTTCATGTCTGTGGGCTGTTCATCGTAGAACTGCGCCGCATGGCAGTAGGAAATGCTGTAGCCGGCGACTACCGCGTCGGCAGAGAAGGCACGGTCTTCCGTGAGAGAGGTATATTTCCAACCATTCTTCACCAATTCATTGGAAAACAGGAAGCCGGTGCCCTGAATTCTGGTGGCCAGACCAAAGAGGGAACGGGCACGGTGCTCCAGACGCACCGTCCGCAGCCAGTGAAGGGCGTAAGAGGCGGAAATCCAGTTTTCGTCAAAATTCTTGGTGTTGCGGTAAGAGGTCACAATTTTTTCTCCGGCATCGAAGGCTTCGTTCATCCGGGACAGAAAGTCGGATTTCAGCAGGTTATCGGCGTCAAAAATGATGTACGCCTCCTGAGACTCAATGCCGTAGTCCTTTTCGATCTGTTCAAACAGATATTTCAGGGCAAAGCCCTTGGTACGCTGGGTGGGATCGTTGTGCTCATAGCAGATGGCGCCCAGCTTCCGGGCGACCTGTGCGGTATGATCGGTGCAGTTGTCGGCCACCACAAAGGTGGTGACCAGTTCGGCAGGGTAGTCCTGCTTGCGGATGCTGGCAATCAGATTGCCGATGACCGCTTCCTCGTTCCGGGCCGCAATGACAATGGCAAGCTTGTGCTGTTGCTTGGCCTTGGGGAACTTTCTTGTTCCGAATAACCCCACAATGGTGTATACCGACCAATAGCAGCATAGGGCGGACAAAAGCGCCCCAAACGCACCCAAAACGCTCAAAATCGTTGTTTCCATGGGACATCCTTTCAGGGACAGACAGTCGAAAAGCCGGGCATGGGAGAATCCCATGCCCGACAGAAAATCAGTTCAGCAGTCGATTAGTCCTTGTACATCTCGACCAGCTTCAGCAGATGCTCATAGCGTTCCTTGGCAGCAGCCTCGTTCCGAGCGAAGAGCTCGCCGGCACGATCCGGGAAC
>JAEDOJ010000142.1 GCA_016302015.1 Oscillospiraceae bacterium
TCTCATGGCGGCTGCGGTAATGCCACAGCAGATGGGACTGGGGCATATTCAGCGCCAGACAATCGTCCAGAATGCTCTCCAGATCCTCTGCCTCCAGATTGTCCTCATCTACCGCATTGACGGCGAAGAAGGAGGTGGGCGGCATCTGCTTGGGGTCGCCGACGATCACGGCATCCCTGCCCCGGGCCAGCACACCCACAGCCTTGCAGGTGGGAAGCTGCGAGGCCTCGTCAAACACCACGATATCAAAAGGCTCCCGCTTGGGGTCTAAGTACTGCGCCGCGGAAATGGGGCTCATCAGCATACAGGGGCAGAGTCTGGGCAGGAGGTTGGGAATCTGGTCAAACAGCTTCCGAATACTGACGCCCCGGCCGCCGCTCCTGATGCACCGCTGGAGAATGCCCAGCTCGGAGCTGTGGGCAGCTTCTCTGGTGAAATCGGGAACTCTGCTTGCAAGGCGGCAATAGATTTCCTGCCGGGAAAGCCGGGTCCACTCCCTGTCCATCCGCTGATACTGGCGGATTTTTTCGTCAAACACAGCGCCGGAGAACTGGCTGAGCACGCTGCTTTCGTCGATGGCCTGGGCGATCAGCCCTTGCAGCAGCGCCTTTTGATAGGCGGCGAACACATCAATGTCAGCGTCTTTTTCATAGCTTGCCGCAACATTGGCAAGGCCGCTGGCCTTTGCCTCTCCGGCGGCTGCCACATAGGCAATCCAGTCCTTCAGGCCGTCGGCGTGCTCCAGAATGGTGCGGCAAAGGGCAAGCTGACCGTCCAGCCAGGAGGCTTCCTCCTTCTGAACGATCCCCAGAAGACGATCGAAGCGCTCCTTGGCTTCCCGGAAGGCCGCCATCCCGTCCCGAAGGCCATAGACAGCCTCCCGGAGTTCTGGGGCGCCGCCGAAGGTTCGGATCAAATCATAATTGCCCCGCAGACTGTAAAGGGACTTCGCACTGGCCTGGGCGGCGCCGGCAAGCTGAGCGAGCCTGCTCCAATCCGTCTGTTTTCCCTGATAAAATCCACCCAGCTCCTCCCCGTATTTCCGGAGCAGCTCCCCGGCGGCATCCCCCTCGGTCTGATAGTCCCGCAGCGCCGCAAGCTGATCCCGGAGGGAAGACTTGTCCACCGGAGCCTTGGCATAGGCGTCCACGGTTTTTCTCAGCTTCTTCATGCCCAGCGCTTTGGGCAGGAACCACTGGGAGGAAACCTCTACGAACCGGTCAAACAGCTCCTGACCATTCTGGGTCAGAAAACCGGAATCAAAGCGGTCAAGCAGCTGCGCCTCCAGACGATCGGCGGCGATGGAATGCTGTGCCAGACGAATTACTTCGTCAAAATAGAGCTGAGGAGCGGCGGCCTTTGCCCAGGCCGCAGGCATATCGTACCAGCAGGCCAGATGTTCGGCAATCGCGCACAGCCGCTGCAAAGCGTCAAAGCCGGAGGGCTGCTTTTCGCCCAGAATCCGGGTCAACTGGATGACATAGCCGCTGATCCTCTGAATTTGAGCAATATACGCCTCCACAACGGCTTGCAGACCGCTGCGGATGGTTTGACTATACTGAGAGCAGGCAACCATTTTCAGCGGATGGTTCCGGGGATGTCCCACTTTCTTTGCGGCGGCAATCATCCGCTCCACCGTGAGCTGCTGCTGTTCAATCTCCGCCTTTGTAAGCCCCTTTACGAAGCTGCGGTCAAAGGGGGCGATCTCAGCGGCGTCCCTGTAACGCTCGTAGTCGTTGATCATGGCGTAAAGCGTGCTGCCGCAGGTCTGCAATTTGTGAAGCTGCCGGACATAGGCGTCCAGCTCAGAGCGCAGGGCCGCAATTCGCTCCGCCTTGGCAGCGTATTCCTCCGGCGAACGGGTTTTCGTGACCTCGGCGGCCTTGCGAAGCTGATCCAGAACATCCTTCTTTCTGGATTTGTTGGAGTGAAGCTCCAGACAGAACGACCCGATGCCGATGCTCTCAAGGCGCTTCTGCACCACCTCCAGAGCCGCCATCTTTTCTGCCACAAACAGCACGCTTCTGCCCTGCGCCAGGGCGTTTGCGATCAGGGATGTAATGGTCTGGGACTTGCCGGTGCCGGGAGGGCCGTGAAGCACGAAGCTCTCTCCGCCGCAGGCCGCCTGTATGGCGTAAAGCTGGGAAGCGTCCGCACTCATGGGCAGGAGGACGTTGTCCTCGTTGACCTGCTCGCCCAGCTCCAGGGGCTGGGCGTCCCAGCAGAGCTTCCCCTCCATCAGACTGCGAACGACCTTGTTCCGAAGCAGGTCATCGGTGCGGTTGCGGATATCATTCCACATGACAAACTGGGAGAAGGAGAAGATGCCGATGCTGGCCGTTTCCAGCACATCCCAATGGGGCTGCTCCATCACTGCCTGCCGCAAAATGGTCAGCACCCGGCGGATGTCGATGCCATGGTCATCCGCAGGCAGCGGGTCAACGCCCCTGACCACAATGCCGAAGTCCTGCTTCAGCTTTTCAAGCAAGGTCACATTCATCTGGGGGTCTTCCTCCCGCAGACGGATCACATAGCCCTGTGCGGCGGACTTTCGCACCATTTCAATGGGGAGCAAAATAATGGGCGCATAGCGGGCCTTGGTGCTTCGCCGGTTCTCAAACCACCGCAGCATACCCAAGGCCAGATACAGAGCGTTGGCGCCGTTTTCCTCCAGAGCGGTTTTGGCGGTGCGGTAAAGCTCCTTGATGGACTTGCCCAGTTCCGCCTCCGTCAGAGCGGAGCGCAGACGCTGATTCTCAAACTCTGCCCGGATAATGCTGGAGGCTCCTGTTTCATACAGGGTCTCAAAGGTCAGCTCCGTGAGGTGCAGATCTGCGGGGCGGGGGAGAATGGAATACTCGCTGCCGTCTGCCAAGGCGTTTTCCAGCTCGTCCAGAGAGCCGGTCAGCAGCGGAAGCTGGGTTTTGGTCAGACGCAGGTTGATCAGCGTATTCCGCATCCCCAGATCCAACAGCTTCCGCTCCCACTGCACCTTCCTGGGAGGACCTTCGTCCCTGACATTGGGATCAATGCGGATGGTTTCCCCCAGCTTGGCAGGTGCGGACATATTCTCTCCCTTGAAGGAAGTATCATGCTCAATCACCCAGCGATCCCCGGCGTGAAGCCTCTGGGGCAGAGGCGTAATATGGCTCATACGCGCACGGCGGACATCAACGATGCACTCCAGGGGCAGCCGGGTCAGGTTGTCCTCCCCCTGACGTCTGGCGTCGTCAAAGGAACGATCCCTGCCGGTGGTGACAAAGGTGGTTTCCACAACGGCGATCTCGTTGACCCCGGAGGCCAGCCGCTTGGTAATCAGAGAAACATCATCCTGAACACATTCCGGGAACATCCGCTCCTCCAGCCAGACGCCGGTGAAGATATGCCCGGTGGTGGTGATCAGCAGGGGATGCAGGCCTACGGCCTCCAGACAGGAAGCGTACAGCAGGGTCAGATCCAGACAGGTGCCCAGCTTCTGCTGCAATACCATATCGCACAGCCGCACCCGCTGACCGATCCGTTCAAAGCTGGCGGGGGGATTGATGTAGGCGATGGCCTGCTCCTTGATGGCGGTAAAGATCGCCGCCGCCTGACTCACCACCCGGTTGGGGTCCTGAGATTGATAGCCGTCCATAGAGGTGTCGCCGGTCCATTGCCCCAAAAATTCCGTTGCTCTGGCAATGAGCCTTGCCAATTCCGGGTGGTTGGGCGTGACAAACGCGGCCAACAGCTCCGGATACAGCCCGATGCCGTGCCACTCATCAAAGGCAAACACAGTCGTTTCCGCAAAATCGGAGGCGAGAACCGTTCCGTTGCTCTCCAGACGGATACGCAGGACGCCCGTAACCTTTTCCGTCATCCCGGCGAAATACTCTCCGTTCAGAATCAGCTTGGGTCTGGAGATGGTAATGGCTTTGTTTGCGGGCAGGTGGTCAATATGCCGGGTAAAGGGCAGGGCAAATTCCGGCGACGCTGTGATGTGCAGCTCCACGTTTTCGATGACAGTGTCCGTGGTGTTCTCGATGGTAACGGACTGAACTGCCACCGCACCGTTGTGCTGCAGGGCGTAGTTGATCACCGGCAATACCGCCGCATCCATACGGATCGGCTCATTACCAATGCAATCTGTTTCCCAGGCGGTCAGGGGGAGACGTTCCGCTGCCCGAGCTGCTTTCTCTGCCCGGTCATTCCGGGACGCATCCGCTGCGGCAGTACGAATTCCTCCCGCAGCCGCCGTCAGAGCGTTCAATTTTTCCTCCTGCAGTTGCAGAAGTCCGGTGAAGTCGGTTTGTTGGGCGGGACGCTCCGGCATTTTGTATTCTGCCGCTTGGAAAGACCAATCGCCGTAGACCTCCATCAGCCAACAGCACAGATTGAATGCCA
>JAEDOJ010000143.1 GCA_016302015.1 Oscillospiraceae bacterium
CCCACCGTATCGGTGGCAACCAGGGGCTGACGGGCGATCAACTTCAGGGTATCCAGGCCAAAATAATCATCGATGTCACGGCCATTGATGATGATGGAGCCGGTGCCGCCTTCGTAAACACGGACACGAGCTACGGAAGACTTACGTCTGCCGGTGCCGTACTGATACTGTCTCTTGCTTTCGTACATAGTCTGTTACCTCCTGATTAGTCCTGAGTCCAGGCTTCGGGCTTCTGGGCTGCATGGGGATGGTCAGCGCCGGAATAAACCTTCAGACGGGTGATGGCGGTACGGCCCAGGGTGTTCTTGGGCAGCATGCCCTTGACAGCCAGCTCGAATGCGAATTCGGGACGCTCTGCCATGAGGGTCTTATACTTAACTTCCTTCAGACCGCCGATCCAACCGGAATGACGACGATAGTACTTCTGCTCCAGCTTCTTGCCGGTGAGAACAGCCTTGTCGGCATTGATGACAATGACGAAATCGCCGCAGTCAACGTTGGGGGTGAAATCTGCCTTAACCTTACCGCGCAGGATGTTGGCAGCGATGACAGCGGTACGGCCCATGGGCTTGCCGGCTGCATCGATGACGTACCACTTGCGCTGTACATCTTCTTTTCTGACCAGAGTAGTGGACATGATGTTTCCTCCGTATATGATATAAAATATTTTGACAAATCGGGGCTGTTGGCTTACAATAGAACCAAAACAGCCTACTCTTTATATCACGGCTGGATTTGAAAGTCAAGAGGATTTTTTATAATTTTTATTTATCTCCTGATGGTCTCCTGTTTTCTCATCTAATCTCGATTTTTCTCTTGATTTCTCGTTTTCTAATTTTCGGAGAAATCCTCCGATTTGCAAAGAAGGTTGATATCATGCAGCGTATGATGGGTTTGGTGCGGCGGTGTGCGGATGACTACCGCATGATCCTCCCAAACGACAAGATTGCCGTAGGGGTTTCCGGCGGCAAGGATTCTCTCACTTTGCTGGCGTTGCTGGCAGCTATGCGGGAGTACTATCCCCAGCCTTATGAGCTGACCGCAATTACCATCGATATGGGTTTGGAGGGCATGGATTTTACGCCGGTAGCGGAATACTGCGAAAAAATCAACGTCCCCTTCCGGATTGTCAAAACCGAAATCGGCCCGATTATTTTTGACTATCGGAAGGAAAAAAATCCCTGCTCCATGTGCGCCAAAATGCGCCGCGGCGCACTGAACAAGGCGCTGACGGAGCTGGGCTTTTCCAAGGTTGCTCTGGGGCATCATTATGACGACGCCGTGGAGACCTTCCTGATGAGTCTGTTTTTCGAGGGCAGACTGAGCTGTTTTCAGCCGGTGACCTATCTGGATCGCACCGGCGTCACCCAGATCCGGCCCATGCTCTATCTGACGGAGGGCATGGTACAGAACTTTGCGGCGGAGCACAAGCTGCCTGTGGTGCACAACAATTGTCCTGCGGACAAGCACACCAAACGGGAGGAAATCAAGCGGTTGATCGTCACCCTGTCCAGAGATTACCCGGAGTTAAAGGACAGAATTTTCGGCGCAATGCAGCGCCTGCCCCTGCCGGAATGGGGAATTCTGCCCCATCCCCGGGGAAAGACAAAGGAGGAACGTCCATGATTTATCTGGATAACGCCGCCACCACAAAGCCCTGTCCGGCGGCGGTGGAGGCCATTACGAAGGCTTTGACCCAGGACTGGGGCAACCCCAGCGCCCAGTACCGCTTCGGCATCGAAGCAGCCAGATTGCTGCGGCAGAGCCGTCAGGCAGTGGCGCAGGCGCTGGGCGGAGAAACCGACCGGGTTTATTTCACCTCCGGTGGAACCGAGGCGGACAACTGGGCGATTTTTTCCGCTGCGGAGCGTCTGGGCAAGCGGGGCAAGCACATCATTACCACCGCCGTGGAGCATCACGCCGTCCTCAATCCCATGAAAAAGCTGGAAGAGCAGGGCTTTGAGGTGACCTGGTTGCAGCCGGACGGTCTGGGCAATATTTCTTTGGAAAAGCTGGACGCCGCCCTGAGGCCGGATACCATTCTGGTCAGCATTATGATGGTCAATAACGAGTCCGGGGCGGTCATGCCCATTGAACGTATGGCAAAATTAGTCCACCGCCGCTGTCCCAAGGCGCTGTTCCACACCGATGCGGTGCAGGGCTTTTTCAAGGTTCCCTTCTGTGCCAGAACCCTGGGTGCGGACATGATTTCCATCTCCGGACATAAGGTTCACGGGTCAAAAGGCATTGGCGCTTTATATCTGGCGCCCAAGCTGCCGCCCCTGATTCTGGGCGGCGGTCAGGAGGGCGGTCTTCGCAGCGGGACGGAAAATCTTCCCATGATCGCAGGTCTGGCAGCGGCCTGCTCCGCCCAGCTTCCCAACCGGATGAAGGCCATTTCCGAGCAGAACCGGCTGAAAAAGCTGGTGCAGGAGGGCTTGAAGCAGATAGAGGGCGTAGAACTGATCGGCGCACAGGAAGCGCCGCACATCGTCAATCTGGCGGTGCGGGGGCTGCGTTCTCAGGGTCTGCTGAACGCCCTGCAGGATCGGGGGATCTGCGTTTCCGCAGGGTCTGCCTGCAGCAAGGGACATCGCTCCCATGTGCTGGAAGCCATGGGCGTAGCCCCGGAGCTGATCGATGGCTCCATTCGTGTCTCCCTGTCGGACGAGACCACGGAGGAGGAGATCCACGCCTTTTTATCCGCCCTGCCGGAGGTCATTGCAAGCCTGAGGTAAGTCTTTCCGCAACAGCGGGTTGCTTGCTTTCGCTGTGACGGTCTGATACAATAAAGAAAAACCCAAGGAGGAAGCGTCATGGAACAGAAGGAGCTTCTCAAAAGCTTACGGGAGAAACACAATCTGACTCAGGAGCAGCTTGCTCAGCGAATCCATGTGACCCGGCAGGCGGTCAGCCGCTGGGAAACGGGAGAAACCCAACCGGGTACAGACACGCTGAAATTACTGTCAAGGGAATTTGACGTGTCCATCAACACCCTTCTGGGCTCGCCCCGGCAGTTGATTTGTCAGTGCTGCGGCATGCCCCTTGAGGACGGCACGACGAGCAAAGAGCCTGACGGCGATTTTAATGAGGACTACTGCAAATGGTGCTACAGCGGCGGCGAGTTCAAGTACACCAGCATGGAGCAGCTCATTGATTTCTGCGTGGAGCATATGGCAAGCGAAGCCTGGCCCGCGGAACAGGTCAGAGCCCATATGGAAGCGGTGGTTCCCACCCTTCGGCATTGGAAGTAATCGCAAAAAAGCGGGCGGCTGGTAGCCGCCCCTACGGTTGCGGGACGCAAAACGGACGTGGTTCGGTTTGAACCACGTCCGTTTTTGTAATATGTTTTGTCGTTCAGCAAATCAGAGCTGAGGGCCTGCAGCCACCAGAGCCTTGCCGGCTTCGTTGGTGGTGTACTTTGCGAAGTTCTTAATGAAGCGGCCTGCCAGATCCTTTGCCTTCTCATCCCAGACGGAAGCATCCGCATAGGTATCGCGGGGATCCAGAATTGCGGGATCCACGCCGGGAAGCTGGGTGGGAACCTCAAAGTTGAAGTAAGGAATGGACTTGGTGGGAGCGGTCTGAATATCGCCGTTCAGGATGGCGTCGATGATGCCACGGGTATCCTTAATGGAGATACGCTTGCCGGTGCCGTTCCAGCCGGTGTTGACCAGATAGGCCTTGGCACCGCTCTTTTCCATCTTCTTAACCAGCTCCTCTGCATACTTGGTGGGATGCAGCTCCAGGAAGGCCTGGCCGAAGCAGGCGGAGAAGGTGGGAGTGGGCTCGGTGATGCCCCGCTCGGTGCCGGCCAGCTTTGCGGTGAAGCCGGACAGGAAGTAATACTTGGTCTGCTCCGCAGTCAGGATGGACACGGGAGGCAGAACGCCGAAGGCGTCGGCGGACAGGAAGATCACGTTCTTTGCGTCGGGGCCGGCGGAAACGGGGTTGACGTTCTTAACGATCTTCTCGATATGATCAATGGGGTAGGAAACACGGGTGTTTTCCGTGACGGACTTGTCAGCGAAGTCGATCTTGCCCTCTGCGTCAACGGTGACGTTCTCCAGCAGAGCGTTGCGCTTGATGGCATTGTAGATGTCAGGCTCGGAGTCCTTGTCCAGATTGATGACCTTTGCATAGCAGCCGCCCTCGAAGTTGAAGACGCCGTTGTCGTCCCAGCCGTGCTCGTCGTCGCCGATGAGCAGACGCTTGGGGTCGGTGGACAGGGTGGTCTTGCCGGTGCCGGACAGGCCGAAGAAGATAGCGGTATTTTCGCCGTTCATATCGGTGTTGGCAGAGCAGTGCATGGAGGCGATGCCCTTCAGGGGCAGGTAGTAGT
>JAEDOJ010000144.1 GCA_016302015.1 Oscillospiraceae bacterium
ATCCCCACCATTGCCCAGATGCAGAATCCCGACCTGATCCCCGAGAAGATCAAGGACAAGCTGAGCAAGACCGGTCTGTGGGATGTTGATCCTGTCAACCTGTTCCGTATTTCCTGGCACAACGAGGCCAAGGAGTCCGGCGGTCTGTTCCAGGCTGTGCCGAACCATGTTGAGATTCCGTCTGTTCTTTCCGGCGTTCCCTGCCGTATTGTGGCCATGTCCGGCAAGTGGTTCCCCACCGGCTGCCATAAGGTCGGCGCATCCTTCGGCTGCCTGGCACCCCGCCTTGTAACCGGTCAGTTCGACGCTACTTATCACCATGCCGTATGGCCCTCCACCGGCAACTACTGCCGTGGCGGCGCGTTCAACTCCAAGCTGCTGGCTTGCGACTCCGTTGCCATCCTGCCTCAGGATATGTCCAAGGAGCGTTTCGACTGGCTGAAGCAGATTGCCGGTCAGATCATTGCGACTCCCGGCTGTGAGTCCAACGTGAAGGAAATCTTCGACAAGACCTGGGAACTGAAGCAGGATCCTTCCATGATGATCTTCAATCAGTTTGCGGAAATGGGCAACCCCCTGTGGCACTACAATGTCACCGGCTATGCTCTGGCAGACCTGTTCGAAGCCATTAAGAAGCCCGGCCAGAGACTGGCAGGCGCTTGCTTCACCTCCGGCTCCGCCGGCACCATGTCCGCGGGCGACCTGCTGAAGGAGCGTTATCCCGACATGAAGCTGGCAGTTGGCGAGGCTCTGCAGTGCCCCACCATCGTAAACAACGGCTTCGGCGGCCACCGCATTGAAGGCATCGGCGACAAGCACATCCCCTGGGTTCACAACGTGAAGAACACCGACATGGGCATCGCCATCGATGACGAAGACTCCCAGAGACTGCTCCGCCTGTTCAACACTCCCGAAGGCCAGCAGTACCTGAAGGAAGAGCTGGGCATGTCTGACGAGCAGATCGAGAAGTTCACCTGGATGGGCATCTCCGGCATCGCCAACGTTCTGTGCTGCATCAAGTTTGCCAAGTACTATGAGCTGACGGAGAACGACGTTGTGGTCACCGTCCTGACCGACTCCGCCGTGATGTACAAGTCCCGTGTGGAAGAGCTGAACGAGAACCACGGCGCATACTCCGTGGTGGAGGCAGCAAAGGATCATGCTCTGCATATGCTGGGCCTGAAGACCGACAACCTGATCGAGCTGACCTACGCAGAGCGGAAGCGTGTGCATAACCTGAAGTACTACACTTGGGTTGAGCAGCAGCAGATGGACGTAGAGGATCTGAACGCTCAGTGGTACGACACCAAGGGTACCTGGGACGCTGTCCACGCACAGGCGAAGGATCTGGACGAGCTGATCAACGAGTTCAACGAGGCTACCGGCCTGCTGAAGGCACTTTAATTACATCGAACCCTGTCACGGGCGGGCAGACGCCCGTCCGTGACATTGCTATTATGAAAGGAATCACAGAATGAGAAATGTAAAATGCGGACGCTGCGTGAAATGCGGCAGAGAATATGAGGCGGTTCCCAATCTGACCAACTGCGAATGCGGCGGAATTCTGGACATTATTTATGATTATGACTACATCAAGACGGTTCTGACCAAGGAAAAGCTGGCTGACCGGGACGAACGCTCCATGTGGCGTTACCGTGAGCTGCTGCCCATTGAAGAGACCACGGAAAATACCCCGCTGCGGGTGGGCTGGTCGCCTCTGTATGAGGCTGACCGTCTGGCAAAGGAATTGGGAATCAAGAAGCTGTGGATCAAGGACGACGGTCAGAATCCCACCGCCTCCCTGAAGGACAGAGCCTCTGCCATGGCGGTTGCCAAGGCGCAGGAGGCCGGTGCGAAGGTCATTGCCTGCTCCTCCACAGGTAACGCCGCTTCCTCTCTGGCGGGTAACGCTGCCGCAGCCGGTCTGAAGACCTATATTTTCGTTCCCTCCCGGGCACCCAAGGGCAAGGTCGCTCAGCTTATGACCTTTGGCGCAACGGTGGTTTCCGTGCAGGGCAGCTATGAGGATACCTTTGAGCTGTCCAAGGCCGCCATTGACAAGTGGGGCTGGTATAACCGCAATGCGGCCATCAACCCCTATCTGTCCGAAGGCAAGAAGACCGTAGGTCTGGAAATTGCGGAACAGCTTGGCTGGAAGATGCCGGATTATATTGCAATTTCCGTGGGCGACGGCTGCACCATTGCCGGTCTGTGGAAGGGTCTGAAGGATCTCTACGCCATCGGCTTCATCGACAAGCTGCCCCGGCTGATCTCCGCTCAGGCGGAGGGCTGCTGCCCCCTGAACCGTGCCATTGCCAATAACGAGGATTGGTATCCCATGGAGGAGAACACTCTGGCGGATTCCATTGCGGTGGGCGTTCCCAGAAATGCGGACAAGGCGCTTATGGCAATCCGGGAGTCCAACGGCGTGGTGGTCAACGTTTCCGACGAGGAAATCATGGCCGCGCAGAAGCTGCTGGGCAGAACCTGCGGCGTGTTCGGCGAGCCTGCCGGCGTGACCGGCGCAGCCGGCCTGAAGAAGCTGTGCGAACAGGGGGTCATTCCTGCTGACGCAACCGTGGTTTCCGTGGTTACCGGCAACGGTCTGAAGGACGTTGCCAACGCCATCAAGGCCTGCGGCGAGCCCATCTCCATTCCCTCCGACATGGAGCTTCTCCTGAAGGCCTTTGCGGAAAAGGGCATTGACGTAGAGGCGGAATAAGTTCTGAAAATTGACGAACCCCGGCGAATTTCCCTTGAATTCGCCGGGGTTCGGTGCGTTTATCTGTCAATGGTGCGCAGCACCGGGTCGGCGGCAACGGCGCCGGCGGCGGCGGCGGTGACCAGTTGGCGCAGAGCTTTTTTCCGGGTGTCTCCCGCCGCCCAGAGCCACGGCAGACATGTGGCGCAGGAGTCATTTGCCGCGACATAGCCCTCCGGATCCAAAACCCCAAGTCCTTCCACAAACCGGTTATCCGGTGCGTAGCCCACCGCAATAAACACTCCATCCACAGCCAGCGTATTCTCGCCCAGCCGGAGCCGTTCCACCTTGTCGGCACCGAAAATCCCGGTAATATTTGTGCTGAAATGCACGGTAATATTCTCCCGGGAAAAAACCTGCTCCTGAAGGATTTTCTGTGCCGTAAAGTGATCACGGCGGTGGATCAAATGCACCTGCTTGCACAGCTTGGATAAATAGAGGGCTTCCTGCAGGGCGGTGTTTCCGCCGCCTGCTACCGCCACAGTCCGGTTTTGGTACAGGCGGCCGTCGCAATGGGCGCAATAGCTCACCCCACAGCCTGTCAGCCGCTCTTCCCCCGGAATACCCAGCTTCCGTCTGGTCAGGCCGTTGGTGAGGATCACCGCTTTTGTGGTGTAATGGTTCTGCGTTGTGAGGATCTCCCGCTCCGGGGTAATACGGATTACAGTCTCATAGAGAATGGTTACCCCACTACGGCGAACCTGCTCCTCCATACGGCTTGCCAAGTCCAGCCCGGTGATTTGAGGGAAACCGGGGTAGTTTTCCACAGTCCCGGCCTGTGTAATCTGACCGCCCAAACCGGATTTTTCCAGCAGAAGCGTGCTGAACCCCCCACGCGCCGTGTAAATTGCCGCCGTCATGCCTGCGATTCCACCGCCCACAATAATCACGTCATACATTTCCATCCCACCTTCGGTGCATAGTTTGCCCAGACCGTACCAAAATAACCTCAGAAGGAGGCGGTTGTTATGAAGGCAACGGAAATTACAGCGGAAAATTATCAGCGTGAAGTGGTGGAGGCCGATCAGGCGGTGCTCTTGGACTTTTATGCACAGTGGTGCAGCCCCTGCCGCTCCCAGGCAAGAATTTTAGAGGAGATGGAAGGGGACTGGAAGCTGTGCAAGGTGGATATTGACCAAAATCCGTCTCTATCCGACAAATTTCATATTAACAGCGTCCCAACGCTGGTGAAAATGAAAAACGGACAGCCGATAAAAATTGAAGTCGGCCTCTGCGATAGGGAAAAACTGCGGAAAATGATGGCAGAGTAGGGAGGCTCTGGACAAATCCGCACCGCTCTCTTGCCTCCCTCTGACGAGGGAGGTGGAAAAACCAAAGGTTTTGACGGAGTGAGAGACCAGATATGCACTGTTTTGAGGAGAAATCTGTATTTGAACGTGTGTTTTCTCTCCCTCAGTCGGCTGCGCCGCCAGCTCCCTCATCAGAGGGAGCCTTGCTGGTGCGAACCCAAATCCACCCTTCCTTTTCTGAGTTTCCTCAGTTTCTCAGACTGTGGATGGGAGCGGGGATTCTGCCGCCCCGGGACATAAATTCTTCCGCGCTTTCGTCATG
>JAEDOJ010000145.1 GCA_016302015.1 Oscillospiraceae bacterium
AGGTGGGCATGAACTGCGGCTGTGAGTATACGGCCTTCCCCCGGTTTGCGAAGATTCCCCCCTATACCCGTTTTGACCACAGCCTTGGCGTGGCTCTGATCGTCTGGCATTTTACCGGCGACAGGGCCCAGACCCTGGCGGGGCTGTTTCATGACATCGCGGCGCCGGTCTTTGCCCACACGGTGGATTTTCTGGATGGAGACCATCTCCGTCAGGAGTCCACGGAGGCGAACACGGAGGCCATGATCGCCTCCTCCCCGGAGATCATGGCCCTTTTAAAAAAGCAGGGCCTGGGCGTGGAGCAGGTTTCGGAGGATCATCGCTATCCCATAGCGAACAATGATTCTCCGGCCCTTTCCGCCGACCGGCTGGAATATACCCTGGGCAACGCCCTTGGGTACGGCTTCGCCGGTCTTGCGGAGCTGCGGGCCTTCTATCGTGACCTCACCGTTGGAACCGACGAACAGGGGAGAGAGGAGCTCTCTTTCCGGACGCCGGAGGTGGCAGCGGATTTTGCCGCTGTGGCGCTGAAAAATTCCCGGGTGTACGTTGCCGATGAGGACCGCTTCGCCATGGAAACGCTGGCAGGGGTTCTGCGCCTTGCGTTGAAACGGGGCGTGCTCTGCCGGGCCGACCTTTGGCGGACGGAGGGAGAGGTTATCGGGAAGCTGGAAAGGGACGCTGTGTGTGGGGCGGCCTGGAGCCGCTTTTGTGCCCTGGATGCCCTGCGGCGCAGCAAAAGCTGCCCGGGGGAGGACGGCTGGCTTTGCATCGACGCAAAAAAGCGCTGGATCGACCCGCTTGTTCTGGGAAAAGGCCGGGTTTCCGCTTGGAATGGGTCCCTCCGCCGGGAGATGGAGGCCTTCCGGGCGCTGGATTTTGATATCTGGCTCAGCGGGGCGGAATAAAGGAATAGAAATATATAAAAAGGATGACAGGATTTCCTGTCATCCTTTTTTATACATCGTAATAAATATAATAGGTCAGTCGATGGAGAGGTTCAGGATCATGTAAACATGGACGATGTGCATTTTCATGGCGGCCCGGGCGCCTTCGGCGTTGCCAGTCTCAATGAGGCGGACAATCTCCCGGTGATCCTGCAGGGAGTAGGTGATGCTTTCATCAAAATGGGTGACGTCATTGTAGATAGACTCGTTGATGATCGGCATCAGGCGGATCATAAACTGGTTGTGGCTGGCGGAGGCAATGGCGTTGTGGAAATCCTGCTCCAGCTTCAGCCGTTCCTGGATGTTGGCCTTTTTGATGGTGATGGCCTCTTCGATCTTCTCGCTCAGCTCCCGGATGTGCTGTTTTTCCTCCTTGGATGCCCGCTTTGCGGCATAGTAAGCCGCCGGAGGCTCCGCCATCATGCGGATCTCCAGAAGATCGCGGTTACTCATGGCAATATGCTCCAGAGGGGAGAGGTCCGTGGAGGTGGAGGCGGTGACGAAGGTGCCCCGGCCCCGCTGAATCTGTACGATCCCGCGGGTACACAGGATGCGGATGGCCTCCCGCAGCGTGACACGGCTGATCCCAAGAGCCTGAGCCAACTCCATTTCGTTGGGCAGCTTGTCGCCGCTTTGAAAGCGTTTTTCCACCAGGATCATGTCCGTGATCTGGCTGGCGGCCTGTTCAGACAGGGAAGAGGTTGAAGCAGACATAATTCCTCCCGATGTATTATGATGAAGACATCATACGACAGATGACATAAAAAAGCAATTCATTTTATTACCAAAAATGCTGTTCCTTTTTTGATATGAAATGTTGCACAAAAAACCAAAATAGAACAGGTGATTTTGACAAAATTGGTGAAGGATATATATTTTGGATTGACATTTTATGGGGGGGCGCATAAAATGATCACAGAAAAAGAAAAGGTAAGACATAAGATGACTGACGGGGAGGCGCCAATCTCCCCGGATTGGTGCGCCTGAAGGGTCCCAAAATCGAAGGAGAGTCCCCATGGAAAAAATGCTGCGTGTCACGTTGATTTCAAACGCGGGGCTGCTGCTGGAATATGACGGCATCACGCTTTTGCTGGACGGCATTTACGGCAGGGAGGGACATCCCTTCAGCAACCTGGCTCCGGAAACCTGGCGGAAGCTGACAGCAGGGGAGCCACCCTTTGAAAAGGTGGACTATCTCCTCTTCTCCCATGCCCATCCCGACCATTTTTCCCCGGAGATGACCATGGAATTTCTCCGCCGCAGAGAGGTGAAGGGTGTGTTCCTGCCCCAGACCCGCTCCGTGGGGGAAAGCGGGCTGGCAGATCTGCTGAAGGAGCGGGGGATTCCCGCTGTGTTCCTTTCGGAACAGACGGACCGCGCGGCCTTCCGTATTGAACCGGAGATTACCGTCCGGGCCTTCAGCACCCTCCATCTGGATAAGAAGTTCCGGCAGGTACATCACTTTTGCTACCTGATCTCCTTCGGGGAAAAGAACATCCTCTTCACGGCGGATGTGGATTACACCACGGAGGACTTTTCCCGCATTCGGCGTTTTCCGCTGCGGGCTGTGTTCGTCAATCCTCTCTTTTTCGGGGAGCTGCGCCGGGGAAGGTTCTTCCACGGCACCCTGGACGCCCCCAGTATCTGCATTTATCACGTTCCTTTTTCACAAGACGACGGGATGCATATGCGTCCGGTCCTGGCCCGGGAAATGGTAGCCTGGCCCCCGGAAAAGACCGCCGTCCTTTGTGACGCATTTCAGCATATAGACCTGTAAGCAAGCGGAAACAGAAACCAATCTTTATTATTATTAAGGAGGCTGGCATGGAAAATTACAACATCGAAATGGCTCAGGGCAACTTGGGACGCATCATCGCACTTCGGCTGACCCCCGGCACGGATGTCCTGCTGGGCCTGCAGGAAGCCTGCAGACGCGCCGGCATCAACAACGGCGTGATTCTCAGCGGTATCGGAAGCCTCAACGGCGTGCAGTTCTGCAACCCCGTGGAGCTGCCCACCAAGGCGGGCTACGGCTATGGCGAGACGCTGCATCTCACCGGCCCCATTGAGCTGACCAGCGCTGCCGGCATCATCTGCCACGATGATGAGGGCAACACCAACCTGCACGTGCACGTGGGACTGAGTGACCGCCACGGTAACGCCCACGGCGGCCACCTGGTGGAAGGCACCAAGGTACTGCTGACTGTGGACGTAGTCATCGCCGAGATCGAGGGCGTGGTGATGGGCCGCAAGTTCAACGAAGAACTGGGCGTCCCCCTGTTTGCCCCCAGACAGGCGGAATAAAAAAGTTATCCCTGATTGTTCAATGATATACACAATATAAGAAAGGCGTGAAAACTTTGGCTAACAAGAAGAAAAACGAGGAGTACTCCAAGGAAATGCTGCTGGGGTTCTACCGCACCATGTGCAGAATCCGCTCCTTCGAGGAACACGCGGCTGAATGCTTCACCAAGGGTATGCTGGCAGGCAACATCCATCTGAGCATTGGCCAGGAGGCCGCCGAGGCCGGCGCGTTTGCAACCATTCAGCCTCAGGATTATTTCACCTCCACCCACCGCGGCCACGGCCATGTCATCGCCCGCGGCGGCGATCCCAAGCTGGCCATGGCAGAGCTGTTCGGCAAAAAGACCGGCTACTGCAAGGGCAAGGGCGGTTCCATGCACATCGCCGACATGAAGAAGATGAACCACCTGGGTGCCAACGGCATTGTGGGCGCCGGCCAGTGCATCTCCGCCGGCTCCGCCCTGGCTTCCAAGATCATGGGCGACAATTCCGTTACCGTCGGCTGCTTCGGCGACGGCTCCACCAATGAGGGTACCTTCCATGAGTCCCTGAACATGGCTGCTGCCTGGAAGCTGCCCATGGTTTGGTTCATCGAGAACAACTGTTACGGCGTTTCCACCGAAATTCACCGCGTCACCAACACCCCCGACCTGGCCACCCGCGCGGCCGCTTATGACGTTCCTTACGCCGTGGTGGACGGTACCGATCCCGTGGCCGTCTATGAGGTCATGACCAAGGCTATGGATCATGCCCGCAGCGGCAAGGGCCCCTACGTGGTTGAGGCCAAGGTCTACCGTTATCAGGGCCACTACTGCGGTGACCCCGCCGTCTATCGTCCCGCTGAGTACATGGAGAACGCCTTGGCCAACGACGGCATCGAGAAGCTGGGCAAGAAGCTGATCGACATGGGCGTCAAGCAGGAGGAGCTGGATGAGATCAAGGCCGCCGCCACCGCTGAGATGGATGAGGCCGTGAAGTTCGCCGACGAGTCCCCCTATCCCGATCCCTCCGAGGTCACCGACGATATGTATACTGCCGATAACGAAAGGTGTGTGGCAAGATGAGCAAGAAGAT
>JAEDOJ010000146.1 GCA_016302015.1 Oscillospiraceae bacterium
ACTCCGCGATATTTGATTTTTCACTGATCCCTCAGTGCTCATATATAATACCATGGATATTTGCTCTTGTCAAGCAGAAATTTTCAAATGGAACACATTTTTTTGAAAATATATGCTCAAGACAGGCTGCACAGGCCGATAAAACCGGCGGCCTCAAGGAAAGGCCGCCGGAACATGAAATCACTGCAAAAATTTCTTCAGAGTTTCGGGCGCCTTCTCAGGATCGTCGGAAACAACAATGGTGAAATCCAGATCATTGGCCTTGCCAAACTGCTCGCACCAGAGGACGAAGTCTTCCAATTCTACCATAGAAGCCCCTTCCACCAGCTTATAGAAGCTATCCAGGAAAATATGGCTGATGTCAAAGTTTCCGGCATGGAGACCGCTGAGGAACCCCTTGAGAGAGGGAAGGGAAGTCATCTTATATTCCTGATACTCGATGAGGCGGACGTGCATATCAATATCATAACGGAGCTTGGTACCCTTTTCAATGCAAACCATGCTGCCGGTTTCATTTTTCACTGCGCTGTTAATGTCGGCGATGAGCTGCTTGGTCTTGCCGGCGCCCTTGCCGCCCATAATTAACTTTACCATAGGAAATTCCCCCTTATGTAGTAATGTATGTATTGTATCAGCTTTCTCGATGAAATGCAACCGTTTTGAGAAAAGTTTACAAATCAATAACCGGGCTTCCTGAGAAGCTGGAACATATTTTTCTTAAATTGTTCCACACCGGGGCGGGTGAAGGGATTCACCCGGAGCATATATGCGGAAATCCCGCAGGATAGCTGGAAGAAGTAGAACAACTCGCCCAGAGTATCGGCATCCACCTCGTCTGCCTGGAGCACCATGACGGGAACGCCGCCGTCCACGTGTGCGCTCACCGTGCCGAGAAATGCCTGTTCTTCCACATAGTCCAGGGTTTTGCCTTCCAGATAGCCCAGGCCGTCCAGATTTTTCCAATCCAACTCGATATTGGTTTTCTTTCTGGGAGGCGTAAAGCGGACAACGGTTTCAAAGAGATTCCGTTCTCCTTCCTGAATCATTTGACCAAGGGAATGGAGGTCGGCGGTGAATTCGGCAAAAGCAGGGAAGATTCCCTTGCCGTCTTTTCCTTCGCTTTCGGCGAAGAGCTGCTGCCACCAGAGCGCGAAGGAACGGAAGCCGGGTTCATAGCTGCACAGCAGCTCGATGGACTTTCCCTTTCTGTAAAGCTGGCTGCGGATGGCGGCGTACTGCCAGGCGGGATTCTCAAAGGAACGGATGTCCAGCTCCTTCCGTGCCCGGGCTGCGCCCATCATCACATCTCTGGGATCAATCCCGGCCACGGCCATGGGCAGCAGACCTGCGGCGGTGAGAACGGTGTAACGGCCGCCCACATCCGCAGGAATGGAAAAGCTCTCGTAGCCCTCCTCCTGAGCCATCTGGCGCAAGGCTCCGCCCTTTGGATCGGTGGTGACATAGATCCGCTGCCGGGCCTTTTCCGCTCCGTACTTCCGCTCCAGCATCCAGCGCAGAGCCCGTGTTGCAATGGCAGGCTCCGTCGTGGTGCCGGATTTGGAAACAATATTGATGGAGAAATCTCTGCCCTCCAGCAGGGAACGAAGCTCCTGCCACGCTCTGGTGGACAGGCTGTTGCCTGCGAAGAAAATCTGGGGGCCGGATTTTTTCAAATTGTAATTCTGTCCCTGAACCAGTTCGATGGCCGCCCGGGCTCCCGAACAGGAACCGTCCACGCCGACTACGACAAAAACCTCCGAATCGGAACGGATGCGTTCGGCCGCACGGCGGACGCGGCGCATTTCATCGGTTTCCTCGAAGGTGGGAAGGCTCAGCCAGCCGAGAAAGTCGTTGCCCAGACCCTTGCGGTCGGTAAGGAGCTTGTGGGCGTTAAAAACATCCTGCTCCGCAGTCAGCAGATCCGGGAGGGACAACTCGCCCCATACATTGGAAATGTCAAGGTTGATCATTTGTCATGACTCCTTTTTCGGTTTTCTATATTTATGGTACACCAAAACCAAAAAAAACTCAACAGAAATCACGAAAAAAAGTTTCAGGGGTGGAAATATACTTGACAATCGTGTATAATGGATGCCAGAAAAAGAAGGAGGTAAAAAAATGGTTTACGGTTTTGGTGTTGATGTAGGCGGGACTACGGTCAAGATCGGCCTGTTTAATGAGATGGGGCGGTTCGTAGCCATGGAGGAAATCCCCTCCCGCACGGAAAATGGGGGACAGCAGATCCTTGCGGATATTACCGCCACCATAAATTCCATGCTGGCCGAGATGGGCATTGACAAGGCAGATGTGAAGGGGATTGGCATTGGCGTTCCCGGGCCGGTGAATATGGACGGCGTGGTGAATCGCTGCGTAAATCTGAACTGGGGCGTCTTCAATCTTCATGAGACGCTGGGGGAGATGACCGGGCTCTACGTCAGAGCCGGCAACGACGCCAACTGCGCGGCGCTGGGTGAAGCGTGGAAGGGCGGCGGCGCAGGCACCAGCAGCTCCATCTTTGTCACCCTGGGCACCGGCGTAGGCGGCGGCGTCATCATCAACGGCAAGGTGCTCAACGGCGCCCATGGCGTGGGCGGCGAGATCGGCCATATCACCGTCTCCGCTCCGGACAAGGCTCCCTGCACCTGCGGCAAGCGGGGTTGCGTGGAGCAGTATGCCTCCGCCAACGGCATTGTCCGGGTGACCAGGCAGAGACTGGCGGCTTCCGATGTGGAGACGCCTCTGCGGAACCTGGAAAAACTCACCTGCAAGGACGTCTTTGAGGCGGCGAAGCAGGGCGACGCCTTTGCGGTGGAAACCCTGGACATTGTGTTTGACTATCTGGGCGAAGCGCTGGCCTCCGCCTGCTGTGTGGCAGATCCCCAGCGGATTATTCTGGGCGGCGGCGTGTCCAAGGCCGGGGAATATCTGGTCAGGGGCGTGGAGAAGCATTTCCAGAAGCATATGTTCCATGCCTGCAAGGGGACGGAATTCTCTCTGGCCATGCTGGGCAACAATGCGGGTATGTACGGCGCCTACCGTCTGTTATTCTGATGTAAAGCAATGACGCAGTATTTTCAACCGAAAATGACCATGAACCAGGTCAATGCCATGTCGGCATTGGCCTTGGCGCATATCGGAGACGCAGTCTATGAGCTTCTGATCCGCACACGGCTCTGCATGAGCGGGGAGACCACCAACGGCCGTCTTCACCATGACACGGTGTCGCTGGTCTGCGCTCCCAAGCAGGCGGAGCTTGCGGAAAAGCTGCTGCCCCTGCTGACGGAGGAGGAGACTGCCTTCTACCGCCGGGGGAAAAATGCCCATCCCCACGGGATTCCCAAGAACGCAACGCCTGTCCAGTACTCCAAGGCCACGGGACTGGAGGCACTGCTGGGGGCTTTGTACCTTTTGGGCCGGCGGGAACGGATCGAAGCGCTGTTTTCTGTGCTGATGGAGGAAGACTATGCCCTTTGACGCTGTATTTTTATCTGCGGTGGCAGAGGAACTGCGCCCCCAATTGATCGGAAACCGGGTGGAAAAAATTCAGCAGCCTGCCAGAGATACGGTGCTGCTGCTTCTGCGGGGCAGGGAACGGCTTTTGATCTCCGCCAATGTGAACCGTCCCCGCATCCACATGACCCGCGCGGCCTTTGATAATCCTGCCCAGCCGCCCATGTTCTGTATGCTTTTGCGGAAGCATCTGGGGGGCGGCAGAATTGCGGCGGTGACCCAGCCCAGGGCGGAGCGATGCATTGATATCGCCTTCGACTGCACCGATGAAATGGGCGTACCCTGCCGGAAGCATCTGATTTTAGAGCTGATGGGACGCAACTCCAATCTGATCCTCACCGGCGGCGATGGACGGATTATCGACTGTCTGCGGCGGGTTGATTTTGAAATGTCTGAAATCCGGCAGGTGCTGCCTGGCCTGTTTTATCGGGAACCGCCCCGGCAGGAAAAGCGGATTCCCTCGGAAACCGGGGAAGGAGAGCTGCTGGAGCTGCTTTCTCAGGTGGATTCGCCGAAACGGCTGGATCAGTGGCTGTTGGATCAGTTTGCGGGTCTGTCGCCGCTGATTACCAGAGAATTGTCCTGCCGCTTCTGCGGAGAGACCGACGGAGATATTCAGAAGCTGAACAGGGAACGGCTGGCGGCATATCTGGCGAAGGAATTTCAGGGCCTGCAGGGGGGAAAACCGATCCTTCTCCTGAAAAAAGAGGAGGGAAAGCCTGCGGACTTTTCCTACCGCACCATTTCTCAGTACGGAGATTACATGGAAAACCGGGAAATGGAGAGCTTTTCAG
>JAEDOJ010000147.1 GCA_016302015.1 Oscillospiraceae bacterium
GCATCGTGGCAAAGGGCTTTTTCGATACCCTGCTGCTGACCCTTGCCAACTACGGCGTCAGCTACTTCCTTGCGAAAACTCTGGCCTCCGTCAAGCCCCTTTCCTACCTCTTTACCGGCATTCCCTACAAAACCGCCTGCGCCCACTGCAACTGGATGGCGCTGTTCCGGCGAAGGAAAGGGTGAAAAAGGAAGCTTGCCGACAAGTCTTCACATTTTCCCTTATATTTCTCCCCAGCGGCACTTGACGAAACGGCAGAAATGAGAGATAATAGGAGAGAGCTTTGTAATTGATTTCATTGGGGAGATATACATGATTGGTTTTTATGATTACACCGTCATTTTGACGTATATGAGTCTGCTGTCCTCCGTGGGCGGCATCGCCATGACCATGACCGGCCATCCCATCTGGGCCACCATCTGTCTGCTGTTCTGCGGCCTTTGCGATATGTTCGACGGGAAGGTTGCCCGCTCCAAGAAGAACCGCACCGCTGCGGAAAAAGCCTACGGCATCCAGATCGATTCTCTCAGCGACCTGACCGCCTTCGGCGTCCTGCCTGCGGTCATCACCCTGTCTCTGTGCTACGGCTGCTGGTATGCCTATGTTCTGGTGCCTTTCTTTGTTCTTGCGGGGCTGATCCGTCTGGCCTACTTCAATGTCACCGAGGAAATGCGGCAGAAAACCACCGACGAGCAGCGCAAGTCCTACTCCGGCTTGCCCATCACCTCCTCCGCTCTGGTTTTCCCCATCTACTTCTGCATTTCCGCTGTGATCTGCGTCTATCGCAACGGCGACATTCTGCCCTACAAGGATATGTTCTCCGGGACAGTCTTCGGCTACGTTCTCTGCGGCCTGATGGCGCTGACCGGCCTGTGCTTCGTAATGCCCTTCCATATCCGCAAGCCCCGGAATCGGGAGCTGTATCTTTTCCTTGCGGTGGGGGTTCTGATTGCGGCTGTCCTGCTGTTGGCGGTTTTCCTTTAAGGAGCGTTCTATGAAAAAGCTGCTTCTGCTGATGAATCCCTGTTCTGGGAAGAAAAAGGGCGCAAAGGCTCTGGCTGAGATCATTTCCATCCTGAACCGTGGGGATTTTGACGTCACCGTATATATGACCGCCGCCCGGGGAGACGCGACGGAGGTTGCCGCCCGGCGGGGCAACGATTTTGACGTGATTCTCTGCGTCGGCGGCGACGGAACCTTCAACGAAGTCGTCTCCGGTCTGGCAGGCGCAGGCTGCCGGACGCCCATCGCCTATATTCCGGCGGGCAGCACCAACGATTTTGCCAACAGTCTGGAGCTGTCCAGGGATCTGCTGACTGCCGCTCAGGATGTGGTGGAGGGCGAGCCCTGTCCTCTGGATATCGGCAAATTCAACGACCGTTATTTTTCCTACATCGCCTCCTTCGGCGCCTTTACCCGGACGTCCTACGCAACGCCCCAGAGCATGAAAAATGTGCTGGGCCACTTCGCCTATCTGTTGGCCGGTGTGAAGGAGATCGCTTCCATCCGCAGTTATCATCTGAAGGTCACTCTGGCGGACGGCACGGTCTTTGAGGATGATTATATTTTCGGCGCTGTGAGCAACTCCACCTCCGTGGCGGGTATTTTAACCCTGTCCTCCGAGCTGGTGGATATGAGCGACGGCGAGTTTGAGGTTCTGCTGATCCGCAAGCCCCATAACCCGGTGGAATTGAGCAGCTGCGTGGTGGCGCTGACCTCTCAGAAGTACGACACGCCCATGCTGACGCTGGCCTCCTCCGCCCGGATCGAAATTGACGCTCCGGAGGAGATGGACTGGACGCTGGACGGAGAGTTTGCCCCCGGCGCAGCCCACTGCGTGGCGGAAAACCTTCATCATGCCATTCAACTGATTGTAAAAAAGAGGGACTGCTGAGCAGTCCCTCAGACTGTTGAAAACGCATCGGATTCGCACAAGCCGACGCATCCCCTGTGTAAGGGGAGGTGGGTCGCCCATGGGTGACCCGGAGGGGTTGACGAAGGAAAATCTGAGGATTCTCACCCGACTTCCGGGAAAATCGAAGCTTTTCCCGGACAATCCCTCAGTCACGGCGAAAGCCGTGACAGCTCCCTTTACACAAGGGGGAGAACCATAAAAACAGGTTCTTCGACACGCTGAGGGACTGCTGAGCAGTCCCTTTTTGAAAGGATTTCTATGAAAAATACAACCCTGTGCTATCTGGAGCAGGACGGCTGTTATCTCCTTCTGCACCGGATCAAGAAAGAGAACGATCTGAACAAGGACAAATGGATCGGTGTGGGAGGAAAGCTGGAAGAAAACGAAAGCCCGGAGGACTGTATGCGCCGGGAGGTGCTGGAGGAAACCGGCCTGACCGTTACCCGCTGGCGGTACTGCGGCATTGTGACCTTCGTATCCGACCGCTATGAAGGGGAATATATGCACCTTTTTCATATCACCGGCTTCCGGGGCGGCCTGAAGGACTGTGACGAGGGCGTGCTGGAGTGGGTGCCCCATGAAAAATTCCGTCAGTTGCCTCAGTGGGAGGGGGATCAGATTTTTATCCGTATGATGGAAGAAGCTGTCCCATTCTTCTCTTTGAAGCTGACCTATGAAGGCGACCAGCTTACAAATGTTGCTCTGAACGGAGCGGACGTGGACAAAAAAACTCTGCTGTAACGAATGTTACGGCAGAGTTTTTATATATATAGTTCCGTGGAGGTGGTTCCATGGAGCGAAAGGGTTCCATTTTGGGCGGCGCATTGCTGCTCACTGCGGGAAATCTGCTGATGCGGCTGATATCCATTGGGTTTAACGTGTTTTTGACCGATCAGATCGGTGCCTCCGGTCTGGGTCTGCTCCAGCTCATTTCTACGGTGGGAATCTTTGCCATTCTGGTGGGCACCTCCGGGGTGCGGGTGGCCGCCATGTGTCTTGCCGCGGAGGAATTCGGTCACCGGAAGCCCGGCGGGGCACGGCTGGCGATCACCGCCTGTCTACGCTACGGAATTTTGATCAGCTCCGCCGCCGGGTGCGTTCTGTTTTTCCTCGCCCGCCCAATCGCTTTGGGACTGCTGCGGGAGGAGCACGCCATATTGTCCTTGCAAATCATGGGGCTTTTTCTCCCCTTTTCCTGTCTGAACGGAATTTTGACCGGATATTTTACCGCCTGCTCCAAAATTAGACAGTTGGTTGTGATCCAGCTTGGGGAGCATATTTTCTCCCTGCTTCTCACCGCTTTTCTTCTTCTGGTCTGGGCAAAGGGAGACCTGTCCCGTTCCTGCGGGGCAATTCTCCTGTCCGGCTCCGTGGGTACCGCCCTGAATTTTTTTCTGCTGTATGTGTTGTATCGGAAGGATATGCGCCATGTCAAGCCCTCTGGGCATCGGAAAGAAATGCGCCGCCGCCTTCTGCGCCTGTGCGTTCCTCTGGCGCTGAACGACTATCTCCGGGCGGGTCTGAACACCGCAGAGCAGCTTCTGATCCCCTACGGCCTTGCCCGGTTCGGCGGCTCCGGGGTTCAGGCTATGGCCGACTATGGGGTCATTCACGCCATGGTTTTCCCCGTTCTCATGTTTCCCGCCGCAATTTTGTACTCCGTATCCGACCTGCTGGTTCCTGAATTGTCCCGCAGCCGTGCCATGGGACGCAGACTCCGAATTTTGGATTTGGGAGACAAATGTCTTCGGCTGACCATCCTCTTCTCCGTTGCCGTTGCCGGCTGCTTCTTTGTCTCTGCGCCAAAACTGGGGCTTCTGATCTACGGCAGCGCCGACGCAGGCCGGTACCTTCGCGTTTTTTCTCCCATGGTGCTGATGCTCTATCTGGACGCCATCACCGACGGTATGCTGAAGGGGCTGGCGGAGCAGATCAGTTGTGTACGCTACAACACCTTCACGTCCCTGCTGGACGTGGTTTTTCTCTTCCTCCTCCTGCCCCGATTCGGAATTGCAGGCTATGTGTTCAGCTTCACCGTCACCCATGCCATCAACCTGATATTGAGTCTTCGCCGGTTTTTGATTGTAACAGGATATAAATTATTCCCTTCCGTGGTGATCCTTCCATGGGTCGGCGCCATCGTCTGCACTGCCGCCGCCCTCACCCTGCCGCAGGTCTGGCTCCTTCCCGGCGTCTTCTATCTCTTCCTTTTATGCGGCCTGTTTCTGTTCACCAATCTGTTCCGGGAGAAGGACTGCCGTTGGCTTCGTGGGGTGCTTCAGCAAATAAAGTAGGGCAGCGGTTTCCCCGCTGCCCTCAGACCGTCAAAAAAGTCCGAAGCCGCCAAAATTGATTTTTTTCGGCAAATTGTCCTTTTTGGATTC
>JAEDOJ010000148.1 GCA_016302015.1 Oscillospiraceae bacterium
GGACGGGAGGAAAATATAATTTTTCCCTTCCGCTTCCTGCATATGAATGCGGGAATTGGCCGCTTCCTCAGAAGCTACATAAATATCATGCCAGTTTGCCGGGCCTTCCTCCGCAAGGGTTGCGAAAGAAAGCAGGGAGATCAGGAGACCAAGGACGAAAAAGCTACACAAAAATCTTTTCATAATTCATGGCACAATCTGTGCAAATTCACTCCTTTGTTTACAATGATACGGTTGCCCTTACGACAATTATAGCATGATTCATAAAATTTTGCAACTACCTTTATACAATTCGACAAATCATAGGAGATTACTTGACATTTCAAAGAAAAAATGAGATAATAAGCGAAGTCCCAATATGTACTATATTTGTAAAACGGAGGGTTACTATGAAGCGTATTACTCTAACCAAGGCGCTTGCTCTGGTTTTGGCAGTCGCGATGCTGGTATCTCTGATTCCGGCGTCCCTGGCTGTGGAAGCCGAGACACGCGCCGTTGTTGGCGCGGCAGGAAAATACGTCGTTTCCCAGACGGATTATGCCATCACCGGCGGCGTGACCGAATCTCAGATTTTGCTGAACAATGCGGAAGGCAGCGATCAGGTTGCCTGCTACATGATGACTGCAAAGCCTGAGGCACAGGTTTCCTTTAAGGCTTCCTATCATGGCTACTATACGGAAGGCAGCACCCCTGCCAGCCGTGCTGAGAAGTCGAAAAACCTGACCTGGGGTATGGATCGTACCACGGATCAGGCTGCAAACTACGAGAAGGCCACCGGCGAGAAGGTTATTTTCGCTACCAACGGTGACTACTACAATATGCAGACAGCCCAGCCTCTGGGCTATCTGGTGATGGAAGGCAATGTTATCCAGACCAGCAACGGTCTGGCGCAGGAGCCTTATTTTGCCGTTCTGAAGGATGGCAGCTTTGTCATTCGGGATTACGGCACGCCTCTGGATGATGTCCAGGAAGCGGTTTCCGGCCCCTTCTTCCTTGTCAGACACGGCGTGAACGTAGCAGATAAAGCGGATCCCTTCCAGATGCCCCGCAATGCCATCGGCCTGAAGGAAGACGGTACGGTTGTTACCTGCGTGGTTGACGGCAGACAGGCTCCCTATTCTTCCGGCCTGACTATTTGGGAAACTGCGGAGCTCATGCTGGCAAACGGCGTTGTAGACTGCATCTATCTCGATGGCGGCGGCTCTGCAACCTATGCCTCCGTGCGTGAAGGTACGGAAAATCTGGAGGTCCGGAACTCTCCCTCTGACGGCCCTGAGCGTACAGTCGCTTCCGCGCTGCTCATGGTCTCCACCGCTCTGTCCGACGGCAGCTTCGACCATGCGTCTTTGTATCCGAAGAACGAGGTCTACACTCCCGGCAGCAGCGTCCAGATGGAAGCCATCGGTTCTGATAAGTCCGGCGCTCCCGCAGAGGTTCCCTCTGATCTGAAGTGGTACGTTTCCGCGGATCAGGGCACCATCACCGAGGACGGCGTCTTTACGGCAAAGGCTGGATATGTTGGTAAGGTTGAGGTTTCTCTGCGGAAGGGAAGCACAGTCTATGGGACAACCACACTCCAGATTGCGGATATCGACGAGCTCTACTTCATCGGCGAGTCCATTTCTCTCGATTTTAACGCAGACTCCGATCTGGGTCTTACCGCCAAGAGCCAGAAGAGAAATATCAATTATAAGGCCGAGGACTTTACCTGGGAAATCAAGTCCAAGACCGAAGGCGTTGCGGATGCTGATTTCGGCGTGATGAACGGGAATATTTTCCACGCCGCAAGCGCAAATCAGACCCTGACGGGCGAGGTGACCGTGTCCTATACCAAGCAGGACGGTACGGTGCTTTCCGACACCATTTCCGTGGAGATCGGCAAGCTGCCTGTCGTAATGCAGGATTTTGAGCCGGATGAAAACGGTCAGTTAACCGCGGCACACTTCCATATGGGCAAGAATACCTATCACTATGAGGGCAGCCCCTACGGCCCCGGCTATGTGGGGAATTATCCTGAATTGACCGTCATTACAGGCGGCACCTATTCCGAAAGCCCCACCTACACCACCCTGACTGCGCCCTATGCCTTCACCGGCAACTATGACAGCGCGGTTCCTGCGGCTCCCATCTTCAATGCCAATGGCTACACCTACTATCTGTGGCCCAACGGCACCATTGACCAGTACATGGCCGGCGATCTGAAGACCGTCAGCCGTGAGGACGGCGGACAGGTTCGCTCCGGCGACTATGCTCTGGAGCTGGACTATGACTACGCCTCCTACAATGGCAGCGCAAACGCCAACTTCTATATCCGCTACTGCGGCGATGAGCTGAACATCGAGGGCTATCCCACGGAGCTGGGCGTATGGATCTACGCTCCCGAGGGAACCGCCAACTACATGATCGCCTGCGACGTTGCGGCCTGGAACGGCAGCGGCTACTCCACCAAGAACCTCTTCCTCACGGCGGCCAACGGTTCTCCCGTGATCAACTGGACGGGCTGGATGTACTGCTACGCAAACATTGAATCCCTGCATCCCTTCATTTCCGAAGAGCATCCCCTGAAGATTCGTCAGGGCGAGGGCCTGTTCTGGCTGTCCTATCAGCCCGGCAAGCAGCTTGGCGGCCGCTATAACGGCTCCCTCTATTTCGATGATTACCGTTTCGTCTACGGCACCAATCTGGACGACCTGGTCAATCCCGAGATCACCTCTGTCTCCCTCAACGGCGTGGAGATCGCAGAGGACGGCTCCACCGTGATCGACACAAGCTCTGTTGAGATCAAGGCTCTGTTCAACGATCCTGAGTCCAAGAACCGCACCGGCGTGGACGCTTCCAAGACGGTTATGTTCATCGACAATAAGAACATTTCCGTGGACGGCTCCGATTCCGAGGCCACAACCCGTACGACTCTGGGCAACGGTTCTCATACCATCACCGTGCAGGTAGCTGACGGCGACGGCAACATGGCAAACATCACCCGCAGCTTCACCGTTGCGGCTGCTGACGCAACCAACGCCAAGATTACCGTGACCGCTCCCGAGGCGGTGACCCTGGGCGGCAAGTATGTGATGGAAGTAAAGGCAGACGGCGTTGTGAAGAATGTGGATCTGACCATGCTGAACATCAACTCCGACTTCTGCAAGGTTCTGCCTGAGGTTGCCTTCGCTGAGGGCGTTACCGGCACCTCCACCTATACTCCCACCGGCTTCAAGAAGGCTTCTCTGGTCATGAATATGACTGCGGAAGAGGGAATGACCGGTACCATCGCCACGATTACCTTTACCATCCCGGAGGATGTTGATCGTGAGGTCGACTTCTTCATGTATCAGATCACCAACATCACCTTCATCGACAAGGACGGCAACGAGGGCACCGATGCTTACGGTCTGGTGAAAAAGGTTGTAGAAGCATATTATACCGTGTCCATTGGCCCGGCAATCGTCGGCAGAGAGGTCACAATCACCGTCACGGACATCAACGACGAGGTGGCAGCAGATGTTACGGTCTATCTCAATGGCGCTGAAATTGGCAAGACCAACGAACAGGGTCAGCTTACCACGGACGCTACAAAGGAAATGCCCGCACTGACCGATTTTGTCGTCACCGCGCGCAGTGAAAAGGGTCTCTCCTTCGAAGCCAAGGGAACCGTCTATAATTATGCGGGCAACGAAAATGCTCTGCCCACCTCCATTCAGACGATTTGGACGCCTGACGCAGCCACCTCCCAGACCATCTCCTGGTTCTCTAATCTGGCCTACGCACGGGAGAAGGCTTACATCCGCTTCATGACGGAGCAGGATTACCAGAAGGCCACCCGTGGTGAAGGCCCCGATACCGACTATATCACCCGCCGTGGCACCTGTGAGCCTGTCATGTTCCCCATTTCCAAGAGTGCTGCAGGCCTCAACTCCGTCACCCTGACCGGCCTGACTCCCGACACCACCTATGTTTACTGGGTAGGCGACGGCAGCGAGGGCAACTGGTCTGAGAAATGCACCTTCCATACCGAGCCGGAGACCAAGGAGGAAACCTCCTTTTATGTCATCGGCGACACCCAGATGATGGGCAACCCCGAGGCCGATCAGGAAGCCATTTCCATCATGAACACTGTTCTGACCGACATCGGCGCCAAGGGTGCTGACTTCGGCATCGTCACCGGTGACTATATCGACAATGGCGGCACCTACGGTCATTATCAGGAAATGCTGGATCTCTTCCAGAACAGCGCCGTGGCCTCCGTGCCTCTGCTCAAGGCGCTGGGCAACCATGAGTATTACGGCGATCTCAGCGGCGAT
>JAEDOJ010000149.1 GCA_016302015.1 Oscillospiraceae bacterium
ACATCGGCAAGGCCATCCTGGCGGAGCATCCCGGCACCACCGGCTCCCTGGGCTGTGCCATCTCCGAGGCCGTGGAGGTTGCTACCTCCACCCCCGGCTACCGCTACGTGCTGGGCAGCGTCCTCAATCAGGTGCTGCTGCACCAGAGCGTCATCGGCCTGGAGACCAAGGCGGCGCTGGATAAGTACCGGATCAAGCCCAACATCATTATCGGCTGCGCCGGAGGCGGCTCCAACCTGGGCGGTCTGATCGCCCCCTTCATGGGCGAAAAGCTGAGAGGAGAAGCCGACTACCGCATTGTGGCTGTAGAGCCTGCTTCCTGTCCCAGCTTCACCCGGGGCAAGTTCGTCTACGATTTCTGCGACACACCATGCCGGTGTCGCAGAAAGCGTCCTGCTTACCAGAGATCCACCCCGGAAGTAACTGCTGAGAATATTCTGAACAGAGAATTCACAGCCAACACCGTAAATGAGAAATGGTGTATCGATGTTACAGAAGAGATCTTTCCTGTCCTGATGTGAATTCAATCCCGAAGCTGCCGGAAGCCTGGTTGTAATCCGATGGATAATGAGCAGGCATCAGAATCCGCGGTTCCGGTAATAGAACCCACATGGCGCTCGGAGCCGTTCCGTTCCATGCTGCTGTTCCGTATGAGACGGGTTTCCATGATGTTCGATTCCGAGAATCATGGAAACGATAACGCCGTCAGGCGGTACTTTGTCGAGGAAAATGAACATTTTTATCCAGAACTGGCAAAAAAGACTCGTATTGGTTGGATAAGACATCCTTCCAATACGAGTCTTCACAATGTAATACTATTTTTCAATAGAATAGTTTCATTCTATTGAGAAGACACCGCCTGACGGCGTTGTCGTATCTATGATTTTCGGAATAGAAAATCATAGATACCCGTCTCATTATGATCTTCATATTAAAATGTTCCATTCTGCCGAATGAAATATTTTAATTGAATATCAGTATAAATAAGCGGATTTGTTTATTCAACAGACGGCGCTTTCGCTTCCTTGGGGCCGGACTTGAAAACGAACTTGTCCAGCACGAACGCGACAACCAGCAGCGCGATACCGATCACGTCGGTCATGGTACCGGGGATCATGGTCAGCAGCGCGGCTATGGCCAGCAGGATCCTGCCAACAACGCTCCAATACATGAAGATGTAGCCTTCAAAGGCGCCGGCAAGGCAGAAGACACCAACAATGGAGGTAACCGCCGCGATCACGACACTGATACCGCTGCCCTGAAGCAGGATAGCCGGATTCAGCAGGAAGATAAAGGGAATGATATAGGCGACGACACCCATGCGGAAAGCGGTAAAGCCGGTGGCATTCGGGTCAGCCTTGGCAATTGCCGCGGCGGTATAGGCCGTGATGGCAACGGGAGGCGTCAGAGCGCCCACGCAGGCGAACATGAAGATGAACATATGCGCGGACAGCTCGGTAGCACCCATCTGCACCAGAGGCTTCACCAGAACGGTAGCCAGAATCACATAGGTGGGCGTGGGAGGCATTCCGCAGCCCAGAATGATGGTGATAATGGCGGTGAGAACAGCTGCCACATAGATATTACCGCCGGAGATGACCATCAGGGCGGAGGCTACACGGGTAGCCAGACCGGTCAGAGAGATCACACCCACGATGATACCAGCAGAGGCGCAGGAAATGGCGATGCTGGATACGCTCTTGGTGCCGGACTCCAGCGCGCTCAGGATTCCCTTCAGAGTGGGGCGGGTGGCGGGCCGCAGGAAGGCCAGAGCCAGCGTCAGCACAGTCGCCCAGAAGGCCGCCTTCATGGGAGACCAGCCCATGAGGATGACAACGATGATGAACAGAATGGGAATACCCATCTGGCCACGCTCGGCCATAACCTTTTTCACGCTGGGCAGTTCTTCCTTGGGCAGACCCAGAAGGTGCTCCTTGACGGCGATGCTGTCCACAACCAGCATGGCGGACAGATAGTAAAGGATGGCGGGCATAATGGCAGCCACGGCCACTTCACTGTACTTGACGCCCAAGAACTCCGCCATCATGAAGGCGGCAGCGCCCATAATGGGAGGCGTGAACATACCGCCGGTAGAGGCAACGGCGTCCACCGCGCCGGCGGTGGCGGGCTTGTAGCCCATGCGCTTCATCAGCGGAATCGTGAAGGTGCCGGTAGTAACCACGTTGGCGGCGGGGGAGCCGGAGATCATGCCCATCAGCGCGGAGGACGCGATGGCTGTCTTGGCAGGACCGCCGCGGAACCGGCCGGTTCCGGCAAAGGCCACGTCAACAAACCACTGACCCGCACCGAACTGCTCCAGGAAGCAGCCGAACAAAGCAGACAATGTAGGTGGCGGCAATACCCGCGGGGACGCCAAAAATGCTCAGCGTGGAAACGTACATCTCCTTGACGATCCGCAGCCAGTTGTAGCCTCTATGGGCCAGAATACCGGGCAGGTTGGGGCCTACAAGTTTGCTCGCGTACAGCAGGAATACACCGCAGGTAATGACCAGAGGCCAGCCGGTGGTTTTGAAGGTTGCCACCAGCAGCAGGGCAATCATCAGGGTGCCCATGATCACGTCCATCTGAGGAATATCCGATGTCATTTCCACACGGGAGTTCCAAATGACCAGAATATAGACTCCGGTGCTCAGAAAACCGATGGCACAGATCCAGTCCAGAACTCTGGTGAAAGCATTGCGCTTTCCCTTAAATACAAAGGGCTTGTCCAGGAAAGTGGTAACACCGCAAACGGTAATCAGCAGCGCCCGCTGAAGCATTTCGGAAAAGGAACCGAAGCCTGCGGTGTAGAGGTAAACGGCACTGATGACGATGAATGTTACCTTGCAAATCAGCTTCCGAATCTTGTCATCTACAGTCAATTCGATAGTATCAGACATAATTAAATCGCTCCGATTTCCTTAAAGTAGCGCTCTGCGCCGGGGTGCATGGGGATGGAAACCTTGACAGCCCCTTCAAGCGTCAGACCGGAAGCGGCCTTGTGGGATTCCTTCACGGTATCGATATTCTCGAAAATAGCCTTGGTGATCTGATAGACGATCTCCTCGTCCAGATCGGCGCGAACGGCGACCATGTTGCTGATGTACATGGTATTGGCTTCCTCGACCATGTTGTCGTAAACCGTGGTCTTGATGGTGCCGTAGCCGAAGTAGCCGTAAGCGTCGCACAGCTCCTTAGCCTTGTCCTCGTCAACGCTCAGCAGACGGAACTTATGGCCGCCGGCAGCCAGCTGCTGAATCGCGGAAGCCGGAATCGCGGTCTGGATCACAACGGCGTCGCAGTTGCCGTCTTCCAGCTGGGAGATGCCGTCATCATACGCGACATAGGTTGCCTGGATATCGTCGGTGGAGAAGCCATACTTGCCCCAGATGGTGTTCGCGACCGCGATGGCGCCGTTGCCGGCAGGTCCCATAATGACCTTCTTGCCAACCAGGTCGCCCATGGACTTGATGGAGCTGTCCTCCAGGACAACAACCTGGAAATAGCCCTTGGACAGGCCGCCAAACAGAGCGGCAATATTCTCGTATTTGCCATCCTTGTAGCTGCCGGTTCCCTCGTAGGCGTCCATCATGTTGTTGCCCTGAACAATACCGATGTCACACTCACCCTTGTTGATGAGCTGCAGGTTGTCCAGAGAACCACCGGTGACCTCAGCGGTTGCCTGGGTACCCAGCGCCTTGGTCATAATATCCGCCAGTGCTACGCCGATGGGGTAGTAAGCACCGCCGGTAGCGCCGGTGCCAACCGTCATGAACTTGGGAACATCCACTTTGGCGGCTGCCTCAGTAGGAGCATTGCCGCTGTTGTCAGCGGCGGGAGCGGCAGTGGTAGCTGCCGGCGCGCTGGTGCCGCCGCAGGCAGCCATGGAGGCGATGATGCAGACAGCCATAATAAAGGCGAGCAGTTTCTTTGCAGTAGTCATTTTTTGTTCTCCCTTCACACGTTTCTTGAAGATTTGCTTTCTGTCATTCAGAATCGGCAAACTATCGAGCTGACCAGTGCCATTATAATAGAAGGAGCCGGAAAAAGAAATCCCTATGCACAACGACCGCAATTCAAGCAAATTTAACAGCAAGTTTCGACAAATTGACGGAATACCTGCGCGACACAGTGTGTGGATACTTGCAGAAGCTGTTGCGTTCTGCGGCCCATCCTCCAATTGCGGCGGACGGGCCGCTGGGAATTCTTTTCCGGCTTCGGTGATCAGAGCTTACTTGAACTGCTCCATGTCGACCTTGGGCAGCTGGCTGCGCTCCAGACCCAG
>JAEDOJ010000150.1 GCA_016302015.1 Oscillospiraceae bacterium
GGTCACCGGCGGTGACGGGCTTGCCGTCCCGGGTGTAGGCAACCACCAGGCGGGCCAGGCGGGCCTTCAGGTCGTTGACATCGGAAGCCAGGCACAGAACAGCCATGACCTCGGAGGCAACGGTGATGTCGTAGCCGTCTTCACGGGGCATACCGTTGGTCTTGCCGCCCAGACCGTCTACCACGAAACGGAGCTGGCGGTCGTTCATATCAACGCAGCGGCGCCAGGTGATCTGGCGGGGATCGATATTCAGAGCGTTGCCCTGATAAATATGGTTATCCAGCATAGCAGCCAGCAGGTTGTTTGCTGCGCCGATGGCGTGGAAGTCGCCGGTGAAGTGCAGGTTGATGTCTTCCATGGGGACGACCTGTGCATAGCCGCCGCCTGCCGCGCCGCCCTTTACACCAAAGACGGGGCCGAGGGAGGGCTCACGGAGAGCGACCAGAACATTCTTGCCCAGCTTCCGCATGCCGTCAGCCAGACCTACGGTAGTGGTGGTCTTGCCTTCGCCTGCAGGCGTGGGGTTGATAGCGGTGACCAGAACCAGCTTGCCGTTGGGACGGTCTACTTCGTTCAGAATGCTGTAGTCAACCTTTGCCTTGTACTTGCCGTACTGTTCCAGATACTTGTCATCCACACCGGCGGTCTTGGCGACCTCGGTAATGGGCTGCATGGTGGTTTCCTGTGCAATTTCGATGTCGGTCTTAAAACTCATGTTGGAATATCTCCTTATAATTAAATTTTGCAATGTTGCCGTCGGAATGGCTCATGCAATGAGTTTTGTTATGCCGCTTGCCGTTGGACTGACGCACGGCACCTTCAAAAAACGCTTCTTTCGATGCATTTTTATCGTTTTGATTGTAGCACCATCTCCGAAAAATGTCAATATTTTTCAGAAAAAACAGTGGATTCTCCAACAAATTACATCGCCGATTTCAGTGCGGTGATCAGCAGATCTCCCGCCACCACCCGATCCTCGGCGGCAAAGCCCTCTGCAAAGTTCGCTGAATAGAGGAACTGGGCATTGGGAGGAAACTCCTCATCTCCCTCCCAGACGATGACCCGGAGTCTGTAGTTCTCATAGAAAGTGAACTCATAGGCTGCGTCACCGTGTTTCAGAGGGATGCCGCCCAATTTTTCCGCCGCCTGACGGAAGGCGGCGATCCGGGTGCCAAAGGTAAAGGCCGCACGGGTGAGGACTCTGCCGGTGAAGGGCTTGATATACAGCTCTCCCCAGGGCAGCTCCCGGAAGGTTTTGAAGTCATCGGAGGAAGCCGTCCGCTTCCCTTCCAGCAAAATCCGGAGCAAAAAGGTCTGAGCGGGCAGGCTGGTCAGGGCCTGCTCGCTGTCCGCAGAGATGGAATACTCCGGATGGGTGACAGTATAGGTTGCATTCAGCAATTTCATGGTAAATGCGCCGTTTTCAAAGGTCACACCCAGACGTCCCACGGCGTCCATAGGGTCCATGGCGGAAAACCGCTCCCGATAGTGCTCGAAGGGCACCTCTTCCTTATGGTTTTCAACCTGCATGGTCAGTCCTCCAGCCCTTCAAATCTGGCTGCATCCGTGTGGGGGAGGAAGCAGGCCGCCACGAAGGAGTCCATGTAACCCGGATGGGTGGACAGCTCCATATACGTCATGTTTCTTGCCACTTCTGCCACCTTTTCATTGGCTTCGTCGGACAGAGCCATGGTATACGCCCCCGCCAGAGAGGAATTGCCGATGTAGTGGAACAGCTCCAGCGGTACGTTGGGGAACATCCCGATGCGGACGGCATTTTTCATATTGATCCCGCTGCCGATGCCTCCGGCGACATAGAAGCCCTCAATCACGGACTCGTCCATATCCATGGCAGACAGCAATGTATCGATAGCGGAATAAATCGCACCCTTCGCACGAATGAAATTCAGGATGTCAACCTCGTTCAAGGTGATTTCTCTGCCGGTTTCCGACTCTTCCGAGGTGGCCAAAATATATCTGCCTGTGCCGTGGCGGTCATGGGCAACCCGGGCGCCCTCCCGGACAAAAATACCTTTGGAATTGATAATGCCGCAGCGGTACAGCTCGGAAATCAGGTCGATGATGCCGCTGCCGCACAGACCCACAGGCTTCTGCCCCGGCTCGCCAATGACGCCGTAGGTGGGCTCCATGGTCTCCTTATCAATGGTGACGGATTCGATGGCGCCGTCGGTGGCCCGCATACCGCAGGAAATATCGCCGCCCTCAAAGGCGGGGCCTGCGGAGCAGGCACAGGACACGAGGAAGTCCCGGTTGCCAAAGACAATCTCTCCGTTGGTACCCAGGTCGATAAAGAGGGACAGCTCCTCCTTATCCCAGATCATGCCCGCAAAGGTGCCGGCGGTAATATCGCCCCCCACATAGGAGCCGATGTTGGGAGCGATGCGAACCGCCGCATTGGGATGCACCGGCAGCCCCAGATCCCCGGCCTTCAGCTCTTCATAATGGAAGAAGGCGGGAATATAGGGTTCGGTGCGGACGGAATCCGCATCCACGCCCACGAACAGGTGGTTCATGGTGGTGTTGGCGGCGATGCACATTCTCAAAATCCGGGAAGCGGCAACTCCCGCCTCCTTGCACAGAGCGGCGATCAGAGGAACCAACGTTTCCTTGATGATTGCATCCTGGAGCTTCTTTCTCCCTCCGGGCTTTCCCTGCTCGATGATCCGGTTGATCACGTCCGCGCCGTAGCGAATCTGGCCGTTGCCCCCGGAGGCCTTGGCCAGCAGTCTTCCGTCCTTCAGGTCGAAGAGAACGGCGGATACCGTGGTCGTGCCGATGTCGATGCCCAGGCCGCACAGAGGGGTGGTATCCTCCTGCGCCACAATATCAAAGGCAGTAAAACAGTCCTCTCCCTGCTCACCGATGACCTTTATCTTGAAATCGCAGTCCCGCAGGGTCTTGGGCAGCTTCCGCAGAGGATAGAAGGGCATGGAAATCCCCTCGCAGCCCAGTTCCCCCCGCAGCGCCCGCTCCAGCCGCTCGTTGTCCGGCATGGTGTCCTCCAGCGTGGGCACAGCCAGCGTAAGGACAACCTCTCTGAACCGGTTGGTCAGCCGAACGCCGGAATCCTTCACCTGCGCCAGCAGGTTCTCAAAGATCGCAACCTCTTCCCCGCTGGACAGGTCGGCAGTCTTCATGCGGCTGCGGTAGGCAGAGGCAATATCTGGAACCAGCACGGTCACATCAGAGGCCGCTCTGGTGCAGCAGGACAAACGCCAGCCCTCCGCATACTCCTCTTCCGAAATATGGGAGGTCTGCAGGCCCGTCACCTCACCGGAAATCAACTTCACACGGCACTTGCCGCAGGAGCCGTTTCCAGAGCAAGGTGCGTCAATGGCGACGTTGGCCTTCCGGGCGGCCTCCAAAATGGTTTCATCCTCTGAAATCGCCACAACCACAGGCGCTTCGTTGTTTTCAAATTGGAAGGTCAGTTCAAACATACATAAACTCAAACTTTCTGATTTATTCCTGAATCGGCACCACCGCGAAGAACACAAGGTCTTCGGTACCGTTATTTTTCAAGGTATGGGTGCTGCCCTTGGGGCAGTAATGGCACTGGCCGGGAAGGACGGTTTCCGCCTCTCCGTTACAAATCACGCTGCCGGTGCCGGACAAGACATAAATAATTTCCGAGGAAGCTTCATGGCAATGCTCCCCAATGGAAGCGCCGGGAATCAGCCTCCCCTTCATAATACGGCAAAGCTCGTCAAGGAAAAAGCTCTGGGTATATTCCTTCTCGCCGCCCTTGAAATTGGGGGTGGTCAGAGAGGGCAAGGTATCAAAATTCAACAGCATATTTTTTCTCCTAAAAGCCGGGAGGGCAGAAGCCCTCCCGGGGATAATGTGGAAGCTCTGAATGAATCTGCAAGAACGGTCAGCGAGAGGTTTTGTCGCAAATTTAGGAATACTTTGTGTATTTCAAGGTTTTCAGACCAAAAAGTTCCGGCAAAAGATCCGCTGAGCGCCGCATCCGATTTGTTCAGAGATTCCTCTAATCACATCAGAGGCTCCAGACCCAGAACGGGATGGTTCTTCTCCGTCAGGAAGTCCATCAGCGCCTCACAGTCCTCGCAGATGGTCTCATCGGCGATCATATCGCAGAAATTGTCAATACCGTACAGCTCCTTGGCTGTCTTGTTCAGGCGTTCCGCCACGTCGTCCTTCAGCTCCTTGGGCATCCAGACGATACGCTCGATGCCGCCCTCCGCCGCAATGAACTTCTTGGAGGAGATGAAGTGACGGCCATGACCCATGTAGCC
>JAEDOJ010000151.1 GCA_016302015.1 Oscillospiraceae bacterium
AAACCGAAGGTTTTGACGGAGGGAGAGACCTGATTTGCACTGCAAAAACGAAAAATACTTATTATCAACAGCTTTTTTCTCTCCCTCAGTCAGCTTCGCTGCCAGCTCCCTCATCAGAGGGAGCCAGAGATTGCGAAAACCCGGAGGTTCCCTCATCAGAGGGAGCCTCCGGGTTTTCGGCGCAAAAATATTACAGCATGGTCGCCAGAAGCTCTTCCCGGCTCATGGGGGACAGGTCAGCGGGAGCAATGTCGAAAATGGACTTGCAGCCGTAGTCCTTCCGCTGAGACATCTTGAAAATCGCTCTGGCGCAGGCCACCAGCACGCTGCCGGTAAACTCCGGGTTGGAGTCCAGCGTCAGCTTGAACTCGATGGTATGACGCATTTCGTCATTCCAGCCGGTGGCGCCGGTACGGATCACGCTGCCGCCATGGGGCAGACCGCCGTGCTTTTCCTTCATTTCCTCCATGGTGATAAACTCCACGGTGGTATCATAATCGGCAAAATAGTTGGGCATGGTGACGATGGCCTGACGGATGGCTTCCCTGTCAGCGCCCTCGGCAGCTACCACATAGCATTGTCTGGTGTGCTTTTCTCTGGTGGTCAGCTCCGGGCACTTCCCGGCTCGTACCTGCTCCAAAGCAGCCTCCACCGGGACGGTATACTGTCTTGCGTCCACAACCCCGGGGATCCGGCGGATGGCGTCGGAATGTCCCTGAGACACGCCCTTGCCCCAGAAGGTATAGTTCACGCCCTTGGGAAGGACGCTGCCGGCATACAGGCGGCTCATGGAGAACAGACCCGGATCCCAGCCCGCGGAAATCAGCGCCGTATGCTCCGTCTTCTTCGCCGCCTCGTCAACCCTTGCAAAATGGGCGGGAATCTTTGCGTGGGTGTCAAAGGAATCCACCACATGGAACATGGCCGCATACTTTGGAGTCATTTCGGGCAGATCCGTGGCGCTGCCTCCCCCCAGAACAAGGACGTCGATTTGATCCCTCCAGGCCTCGATCTCCTCCACGGAGCAGACGGGAACTCCCTCTGTGCGGATTGCAACCGTCTTGGGATCACGGCGGGTGAACACCGCAACAAGCTCCATATCCTCCGCGGCATGAACCGCACACTCAACGCCCCGGCCAAGATTGCCATAGCCTAAGATACCGATTCTGATCAAATTATTCTACCTCCTGTAAGAGATTTTGTATTTCATAGAAGCCCGCCGGCTTCCCAATCAAAAACTGCGCCGCCGCCAGGGCGCCGTCGGCAAAGAGGCTGCGGTCATGAGCCTCATGACGGAGGGTGATGGTCTGAGAACCGGTGCAGATATGCACCTCATGAATGCCTACCGCAGAACCCATGCGAAGGGCATGGATGCCGATTTCCTCCTTTGTCCGCTTGCCGTAGCCGTTTCGTCCGCAGTGGAGGGTGGCCTTCGGCCGAACCTCCTGAATCCCACGGGCAATGGCAAGGGCGGTGCCGCTGGGAGCGTCCAGCTTCTGATTATGGTGGGTCTCCACGATCTCAATGTCCGCATCGGGAAAGACCTTTGCGGTCTGCCTGGCAAGGCGGATGAGAATCGCCACGCCCAGAGACATATTGGCGGACAGAAATACGGGAATTTCTTTGCTGGCCTGACGAATACAGGCCAGCTCCTGTTCGGTCTGACCGGTGGTGGCAATTACCACCGGAGTTTTTCTTTTGCGACAGTAATCGATCAGCTCAAAGGTTGCCCCATGGTTGGAAAAATCCACCACGCAGTCTGCCTGACCGGGGTACTCCGACAAATGGCGATAGCCGTCCACGGCGTCAATGGCAACGGGAATTGCCTCTGCCTCCGGCAGTTTTTCAGCGATACAGCGCAGCATCGCACCGCCCATGCGGCCGGTTGCGCCATGAACAAGAAGCTTCATTTGCTTTTCCTCCTGATTTCAGATGCCCTGGGCTTCCATGCATTGGTAAAGCCGGGTGCGGAAGGGCTCCTCCATGGGAACCAGCGGCAGTCGGATATGGTCTTCACAATAGCCCATGCGATAGAGGGCGGCCTTCACCGGAATGGGGTTGACCTGAGAGAACAGCGCCCGAACCAGGGGCAGCAGCTCGCACTGAAGCTGCAGGCTCTCCTTCTGCTTCCCCGCAAACCACAGGTCGCAGATCTCAATGGTCTTCTTCGGCAGGACGTTGGACAGGACGGAAATCACGCCCTTGCCTCCCAGAGCGAGGATGGGGACGATCTGGTCGTCGTTGCCGGAATAAATGTCCAGCTTGTCACCCACCAGAGACACGGTCTCCATCATGTGGGACAGGTTGCCGCCGGCCTCCTTGATGCCCACAATGTTGGGGTGGTCGGACAGAGCCAGATAGGTTTTCGGCTCAATGTTCACGGTGGTGCGGCTGGGAACATTATACAAAATCACAGGCTTGGTGGACGCGTCCGCAATGGCTTCAAAGCTGCGGATCAGTCCGGTCTGGGTTGCCCGGTTATAGTATGGCGTGACGGTGAGGATGCCATCCACCCCAAGGTCACAGGCCTCCTTTGTCATCATCACGGCATGGCCGGTATCGTTGGAGCCGGTTCCCGCAATAATGGGAATCCGCCCGGCGGAACGCTCCACCGCAAACCGCAAAACGTCCAAATGTTCCCTGTCGGACAGGGTGGGGGCTTCCCCGGTGGTGGCGCAGACCACCAGGGCCTGTACGCCTTCTTCAATCTGCCAGTCGATCAATTTGCCCAGGTGGGCGTAATCCACGCCGGTTTCCCTGGTCGGAGTAATGAGTGCGGTTGCTACGCCCTGGAAGAGAGTTTTCTTTTCCACGAATAGGCAGCTCCTTTCTTCGTCTTGTGGGATTATTATAGCATTATTTGCATGGTTTTCACAAGTATCTTGCGAAACGATGCAAGTTTTTACATGAATTTCAGCAGTTTTTGCAGGATATTTATTCAATATCCACCACGTACCAGCAGCCGTCGATCTCGCTGAGGGTCACGTCGGCCACATCGGTGCTCTGGTAGCCGTTAAAAATAATGGTGTATTCCACTTCCACGGTGCAGACGTTTTCCAGCTCGCAGTCCCCGCCCAGAAGCTGATAGAGCTGACGAAGCTCCCCGATCCGCTCCTCGTCGCAGGTCTCGGCGCTGATGGCCTCCGCCCGGCAGGCGTCCGCTCCCGACTCCGCATTTACCATGCGCAAATACGCATAAAAGCGAGGCTCCGTGATGTCCTCCAGCATTTCCTGATCATTCCGGAACAGGGCTACGACAAAATTCTCCGCAACGGTTTCATAGCCTTTTCCCCCTCCACGGAAAAGAAGGAGGCACACAAACACCAGAAGCACCGCTCCGGCGGCAAGGCTTCCCACCAAAATGGCGGTCTTCTGTTTTTTCTCCTCCGGGGCAGAGGGCTGAGTGGGAGGCGCCTCCTGCCGCAGAGGCGTTCCGCAGCCTACGCAGAACAACGCCTGATCAATATTTTCCGTGCCGCAATTTTTACAAACCATTTTCTCTCTCCTGTTTTGCTCCGCTGAAGAAGCCCTCGTAGACCATCATGCCGGCAACGGCAAAGAACAGCGCCATCATATACGGCTCTTCCCAGATGCTTTCAAAGAAGCTCTGCGCCAAAATGCCCAGCAATCCCGCCAGCATTCCCACGCAAAGAGGCTTCTTCTTTTTTTCTGCCAGCCCGGCGGCACGGCAGCCCGTCCAGACCACCCCCACCATGGACAGCAGGAAGGAAACCAGACCGATGAGGCCGTTTTCCGTCAGGATCTTCACGTAGTAGTTGTCTACATACATATATTCGTACTGAGGACTGACCTGATTCTGCATGGCCACAGCGCCGCCGAAGATGCCGTAGCCCAGACCTCCTGCCCAGGCGTTCTCCCGATCCAGATAGCCCAGCGCCGTAGACCACCGCTTGCCCCGGCCGGCTCTGGCGTTGGAGGCGGCGAAGTCCGCAGTGAAAAGGTAGGTAATTCTGGAGCGGACAAAGGGCAGGAAGCAGGCGGCCACACCGGCAACCAGCATCACCACCAGCAGGCGGCGATCCACAATCAGAGCAAAGAACACCGCTGCCAGCGCCAGCGCCAGCCAGGCTCCCCGGGACATGGTGAAGAGGGTCGCCAGGCACATACACAGGCCGCAGCCCCAGAAGAAGACCTTTCGGAAGGTATCCTCCGTTTCATAGGCCCGGGCAATGGTCATGGGCGCAAAGAGGATCATATAGGCTCCCATAATGTTGGGGTTGCTGAAGAT
>JAEDOJ010000152.1 GCA_016302015.1 Oscillospiraceae bacterium
CGGTGACCACCACGCCCAGGGGAGTCGGCTCCAGCCGCTTGTCCTTTTTAATGACATAATCCCGTTCCTGTATGGTGGCGACAATGGCGGCGTAGGTGGAGGGTCTGCCGACGCCCCGCTCCTCCATGGCCTTCACCAGCGTTGCCTCCGTATATCGGGCGGGAGGCGAAGTAAAATGCTGTTCCTTTGTGGTCTTTTCCCCGAGAAGGCGGTCGGATTCGTTCAAATCGGGCAAGGTGCCGGTTTTTTCCTCTGCCGCATCGTCACGGCCTTCCTCGTACACCGCCGTAAAGCCGGGGAATTTCATAATTTGATCGGAAGCCCGGAAGGAATGTCCCGCACACCGGGTTTCAATCTGCACCGCGTCATATCTGGCGTCAGACATCTGGCAGGCCACAAAACGGCTCCAGATCAGCTTATAAAGACGGTATTGATCCCGGTTCAAATCCCCCTTCAGCCGCTCCGGATCCAGATGGACATTGCTGGGGCGGATGGCCTCGTGGGCGTCCTGCGCTCCTTCCTTCTTGCGGAAGCGGCGTGGACTGCCGGGATAATATTTCTCTCCATAGCGGGAAAGAATAAACTCCTTTGCCGCACCCAGGGCTTCCTCGGACAGCCGCAGAGAGTCGGTACGCATATAGGTAATCAGACCGATCGTTCCCTCCCCTTCCACGTCAATGCCTTCATAGAGCTGCTGGGCAATGGCCATGGTGCGTCTGGGGGTCATATTCAGCTTTCGGGAGGCTTCCTGCTGCAGGGTGGAGGTAATGAAGGGAGGCGTGGGAGAGCGGCGTTTTTCAGACCGCTTGATCCCCGCAATCTCAAATTCCTTTCCTTCCACATCCGCAATGATGGCGTCCGTCTCCTCCTGGGTGTGCAGCTCCCGCTTTTTGCCGTCGCCGTAATACCGGGCGGTAAAGCTGCCGGGCTTGTCCATGCAGCGAAGCTGCACGTCCAGCGTCCAGTATTCCTTGGGAACAAAGGCTTCAATCTCCCGTTCCCGCTCCACCACAAATCGGGTGGCAACGGACTGGACACGGCCTGCGGACAGACCTCTGCGAATCTTCTTCCACAGCAGCGGGCTGAGCTGGTAGCCCACGATCCGGTCAAGAATTCTTCTTGCCTGCTGGGCGTCTACCAGATGATAGTCAATATCTCTGGGCTGCTGAATGCTTTTGGTCACCACGCCCTTGGTGATCTCATTGAAGGTCACCCGGTGGGTCTTTTCATCCGGCAGTCCCAGCAATTCCTTCAAATGCCAGGAAATGGCTTCTCCTTCCCGGTCAGGGTCGGTTGCCAGATAGACGCAGTCCGCATTTCCGGCCGCGCTTCGCAGGGTGGAGATAATGCTCTCCTTTCCCTCCAGAGGGGCGTATTGAGGGGTAAAATCATGCTCAATATCCACACCCATGGTGCTCTTGGGCAAATCTCTCAAATGACCCATACAGGCTTCCACCCGAAAATCAGGGCCGAGATATTTGCCGATGGTTTTCGCCTTGGAGGGCGACTCTACAATTACCAGATTTGTTCCCTTTGCCATAAAGGAACCTCCGAATTTTTCCTAAATTTTTTGACGGTAATATGCTCCGGGGAGCTGTTCCACCTGTCCTTTGATCTGCAGCATGGTCAGCGCCACCGTAACACGCTGGGCCGTCAACCCGGTCTTTGCCACAATTTCATCGGCCTGAATCGGCTGGGAGCCGATGACCTGATTTACAGCCTCTTCGTCTGCCGAAAGCACCGCAGGCTGATTCTTTTTGTCACTATAAGCCTTCGGAGGAGGATTGTCAACGGATTTTTTGTCGTAGTCCTCCTGAAAAGGCATGGGAGAATAGACAGGAAGGCGCATTCCATAACGAAGCCGGAAGATTTTTTCCGCCGCTTCCCTGGTTCTGCCGTCCTGAATTTTTTCCGGATAGCGATAGGCATAGTCTTTCACCACATCCCATCCGTTATCCACCATCGCAGCCCCTTCCCGCAGCAGGCGGTTGCTGCCCTCGCAGGATTTCACGCCCAGATTGCCGGGGATGGCATAAACATCCCGGCCCTGATCCAGAGCGGTCTGGGCAGTAATCAGCGCGCCGCTTTTCTCCGGCGCTTCCACCACCAGCACGCCCAGAGCAAGACCGCTGATGATCCGGTTTCTCACCGGGAAATGATTCCGGTCGGGCGGCGTCCCCGGCGGGTACTCGCTGAGCAAACAGCCGTGGTGCTGAACATCCCGGAACAAAAATTGATTCTCTCCGGGATAGATCACGTCCACGCCGCAGCCCAGCACGCAGACCACCGGCATATTGGAATCCAGAGCGCCCCGCAGCGCCATGGAATCAATGCCTCTGGCGCCGCCGGAGACCACCACCGCCCCGCAGTTGGCAATGAGCTTGGAAAACTGCTTTGCCTGAAGCAGGCCGTAGGCTGTGCATTTTCTGGAGCCAACCACCGCAATGGCGGCTTCCTCGTTGAGATTGGGCAGCGTGCCCTTGTAATACAGCAGCGCCGGAGGGTCGGGGATATTCTTCAGAAGCTGAGGATAGAACTCGTCGCAATAGGTCAGAAGGTCAATTTCTTTTTCGTCGCATTCCGTGAGAATGGCGTCTGCCTTCTCCAGAGATTTGTCCAGAAGCGGTTCCAGCCAGCGGCTTTCAAAGCCCTCCGTCTCTCTGTATTCCGCCTCGGTCATCTCATAAATCCGTTCCGCAGAGCCGAACAGCCGCAATAAGTCTGCCCGTCCCTTGGTGCCGATTCCCTTTCGGGTGGTCAGCCAAATCCAATGCTGATACATACGCCCCGACTCCTTTTACACCATCTGCCACATGACAATGGCCGCGGCAACGGCGGCGTTCAGAGATTCGCAGCGGGGCTGCATGGGAATGATGATCTGCCGATCCGACCGTTCCAGAAGCTCCCTGCAAATACCCTGACCCTCGCTGCCGATGACCACCAGATGCTCTCGCAGCTCCAGCTCCCGAAGGTCTACCGCCCGGTCAGACAGAGCGGTAGCGGCCACGGGAATCCGCTTCTCCTGACAGGCCAGCAGAATGTCCTCCATGGCCGCGCTTTTAGGCGGATTGCGGAACACCGCGCCCATGGAGGCGCGGAGGGTTTTCTCACTGAAGGGATCGGCGCAGCCGTTGGTCAGCAGGACAGGGATGTTGAAAGCGTCCGCCGTCCGGAGGATCGTCCCCAAATTTCCCGGATCCTGAATCCGGTCCAGCAGAAGCATTCCCTTCTGCACGCAGACCGATTTTTCTTCCGGCAGGCGGCAGGTGAACACCACGCCCTGGGGCGTTTTCATGGTGGAAAGCGTCTCCATCAGCGTTTCGGGAACCTCCACGCACCGCACCTCCGGCGGCAGCTCCGGCAGAGTGCAGCCCTCCGCAACCACCACCGTCCGAAGAGAAGGGAGAAACCACTTCACCGCTTCGTCCAGCAGCTTAAAGCCATCGGCGGTAAACTCGCCCCGCTGCTCCCGATAGGAACGGGAGGACTGGAGCTTTCGGATATGGCGAATCAGGGGATTGTGCACGCTGGTGATCCGTTCCATCATATTCCCTCCTGTTTCCTATTTAATATAGTATCCCTCAAATACTATCACAAAGAAATCCACTTGTCAATTTGTCTTTTTCTCCGGCCAGAGAAAAACGGATGCCGCTTTGCGACATCCGTAAAAAATCAGTGCTCTTTCAGGAAGGCGTCTATCTCCGCTCTGGTGGGCATGGACACCGCCGCTCCCATTTTCTGCACGGAAAGCGCTGCCAGAGCATTTGCAAATTTTGCGGCTTCCGTTAAGGTCTTTCCCTCTGCCAGAGCAGTCAGAAGGCCGCCGTTAAAGGCGTCTCCCGCCCCGGTGGTATCCACCGCCTTTACCCGATAGGCGGGGATGATCTGAGAGGTCTGCCCATCGTGCACATAGACGCCTCTGCTTCCCAATGTGATCAGCACGTTCTGCACGCCCTTGTCGAAGAAATACCGCGCCGCCCTGTCTGCGCTCTCCCTGCTGTCCACGGTGATGCCCGTCAGTTCCTCCGCCTCCACCTCATTGGGGGTGACCAGATAGACGCCGGACAAAAATTCATCGGAAACAGGCTGACAGGGAGCGGTGTTGACCACGACCTTTACACCATTTTCCTTTGCCAGTCTGGCAACCTTTTCATTGGCGTCCTGATTGACCTCCAGCTGGAGGAGAAGATAGCCGGAGGCTTTAATCAAATCCTCCACCCCGGCAATGTCATCGTCATTGAACGCC
>JAEDOJ010000009.1 GCA_016302015.1 Oscillospiraceae bacterium
GGGGCGGCAGCGACATTACCGGCGCTCTGGCCGCGGCGGCTCTGGACGCGGATGTGTATGAAAACTGGACGGACGTGTCCGGTATTCTCATGGCCGATCCCCGGATCGTGGATCATCCCAGGGCCATTGAACAGGCCACCTATTCCGAGCTGCGGCAGTTGTCCTACAGCGGCGCGCAGGTGCTCCACGAAATGACCGTCTTCCCCGTCCGGGAAAAGGGCATCCCCCTGAACATCCGCAACACCAACGAGCCGGAGGCTCCCGGCACCATCATCTCCGAGGATTTCAGCGAGGCGGAGGACGCAGGCCGCTTCATCACCGGCATCGCCGGCAAGAAGGACTACTCCATCGTCACCATCGCCAAGAAGGGGATGGCCGGCGCCGTAGGCACCCTGAGAGCCATTGTGGAATGCTTTGAGAACAACATGGTTCCCATCGTCTACAGCCCCACCGGCATCGACGTGATCTCCATGGTTGTCCCCACGGAGAAGCTGACCCCCCATCTCTACTCCCTCACCGGAGAGCTGCGTTCCACCGTCCATCCCGACTCCATTAAGGTCACGGATAACATCGCCATTGTAGCTGCCGTGGGTAGAAAAATGGCCTACCGTGCCGGTACCTCCGGCAAGATTTTCGCCGCTCTGGGTCAGAACGGCATCAACATCCGCATGATCTCTCAGGGGCCGGACGAGCTGAGCATCCTGCTGGGCGTGGATGAAAAGGACTACAAAAACACCATTCGCGTTCTCTACGACGCATTTGTAAAATAAGGAGTATTATCATGAAGCAGTATAAAGTTGCAATTCTCGGCGCCACCGGTGCGGTGGGCAGAGAAATGATGAAAATTCTGGCAGAACGGAATTTCCCCGTATCCGAGCTGCATCTGCTGGCAAGCGCCCGCAGTGTCGGGAAGGTTTTGGAATGGAAGGGTCAGGCCATCACCATCGAGGAGGCCTGCGACAGCGCTTTTGAGGGCATGGACATCGTCCTGGGCGCAGCGGAAAACGACATTGCCAAGAAATTCGCCCCCGCAATTGTGAAGGCCGGTGCGGTCTTTGTTGACAACTCCTCCGCCTTCCGCATGGACCCCACCGTACCTCTGATTGTTCCCGAGATCAACCCTGAGGACGCAAAGAACCATCACGGCATTATTTCCAATCCCAACTGCTCCACCATCATCACGGTGACCGCAGTCAACGCTTTGAACGCTCTGTCTCCCATCCGCACCATGATCGCCTCCACCTATCAGGCGGTTTCCGGTGCAGGCGCCGGCGGCCCCATCGAGCTGGCGGAGCAGGTGGAGGCGCTGAGAACGGGCAAGCCCGTGGAAGCGAAGGTCTTCTCCCACCAGATCGCCTACAATCTGATCCCCCAGATCGGCGGCGAACAGTTTGAGGGCTACACCAGCGAGGAGATGAAGATGCAGAACGAGGGTCGGAAGATCATGCACCTGCCGGAGCTGAAGGTCTCCTGCACCTGCGTCCGGGTTCCCGTGGTTCGCAGTCACTCCATTTCCGTGCAGCTCCACTTCGACCGGAAGATCACCGTGGAAGAGGCCAGAGAGGCCATCGCCAAGGCTCCCGGCTGCAGGCTGGTGGACGACCTTGCAAAGAAGGAATACCCCATGCCCCTGGAAACCTCCGATCAGGACATCGTCTTTGTGGGCAGAATCCGCCCCGACCTGACGGACGATCACGGCCTGTGCCTGTGGTGCTGCGGCGATCAGGTTCGCAAGGGCGCGGCTACCAATGCGGTTCAGATCGCTGAACTGCTGGTGGAAGCATAATTTGAGTCGATTCAAAAAATCAGGACGTGGTTCTTCCGAACCACGTCCGTTTTGCATTCGAGATTCCCTTTGATCGCTCCTGGTTTGTACCATCTATGGCTCCCTCCGGCGAGGGAGACAAGAATGCGCTGCAATCCCGAATTTCTCTCAGACGGCGGCAGTGCGTTTGAGCGGCTTACTCCTGACTCATGCAGGCTCTGCGCAGCAACTGCAGCGTGATGTCCCACAGGGATAATTTTTCCACAGTCTCCGGGGCGATGATCGGTATGGTTGCCAAAATTTCCTCCCCCGCCGACAGGGTCAGCGTCCCCAACTCCTGCCCCGCCGCCACGGGCGCTGTCACCTCGTCGCAGAGGGTGACCGTTCGGGTGATCTGTGCCTGTTTTCCCTTGTCAATGAGGATGGGCGCCGTCTGCTGCAGCACCGGGGTGATGGAATCCACCCTTCCCAGCCGCACAGGAATCGGCGTCAGGGGTTCATTTGGCTCCCCGTTGACCAGCGCATAGTTTGCAAAGCCGTAGTCCAGCAGGGCTTTGGCGGACTGAAACCGGTCGGCGGAGCTTTCGCAATGCAGCACAACCGCAATCAACTCGATCCCGTCCCGCTTTGCCGAGGCGGACAGACAATGCCCCGCCCCGGAGGTGTAGCCGGTCTTCAAACCGGTGGTTCCCTCGTAGAAGCGCACCAGCTTGTTGGTATTGGACAGGCCAAATTGACCGTTCCGCACGGTGTCCATCCAAATTGTGGTATATTTCCGTATGTCTTCGTGGCGAAGCAGCTCCCTGGACATCACCGCAATGTCATGGGCTGAGGTCAGATGCTCCGCCGCGTTGGGTTCATCATCCAGCCCCGTACAGTTCACAAAGTTCGTGTCCGTCAGACCCAGCTCCGCCGCCCGTTGATTCATCCTCTGAACAAAGGCCTCTTCGCTTCCCGCAATGTGCTCCGCCAGAGCGGTGGCGCAGTCATTGGCCGAGCTGACCACCACGGACTTCAGCATCTCATCCATGGTCATCTGCTCCCCTACCTCCAGATAGACCTGACTGCCCCCCTTGCCCGCGGCATGGTCGGAGGCCGTGACCATATCATCCCAGGAAATCCTTCCGCTGTCCAGCGCTTCCATGACCAGCAGCAGGGTCATCACCTTTGTGACCGACGCCGGCGGCAGCCGCTCATGGGAGTTCTTCTCGTAGATGATCGTCCCGGTGGCACAGTCCATTAAAATTGCGGAGGGCGCCGGAATCTCAGGCCCTTCCGCCTTCACACCCGTCAGTCCGGGCAGCAGGATCATTGCTGCCAAAAACAGTGCAAAAACTCGTTTTCCCATGATAATCTCCATTCTGCCGCCGGTTTGCGGCTGTGACTTTTTCAGGGAATAAAAATCCCTCTCCCTTTCATTCGCAGTACAAGCGTATGAACCGGAGAGGGTCGGTATGCAATTTATACGAGAAATTTCTTCGCGGCTTTTGCAAAGGCGGTCTGATTTTCCTCCCCGCCCACTTCCACAGACAGAGGCTGAGAAAAATCAAGGGTGAACATTTCCATAAAGCTCTTGGCGTTTACGGTGCGCTCGCCGTCTACCACTTCCACAGGATACGTCTGGAGCGTGGCGAGGCTCACAAATTCCCGAACGTCGTTCAGGGAGGCAAATCGAATGGTCATCAGGGAAAACCTCCAAATTTAGGGCTGTACTTTTTCTTGTTTTCTGCTACAATAAGTACGTATGGAGATTATACTTGTTTTTCGTACAATAAATCAATGCATTTTTTACCAAATTTTTTGTATCATTATAAATATTTTTTTGGAGATTATATATGAAATTCCGTTGTTACACCCTTGGATGCAAGGTAAACCAATACGAAACCCAGGCCATGGAGCGGCAATTGACCGGCATGGGTCACACCCCCGGTGAGGAGGCGGACTGCGACGCGCTGATCATCAACACCTGCACCGTCACTGCGGTTGCGGACCGAAAAAATCGGACGCTGATCCACCGCCTGCGCCGGGAATACCCCAACGCCGTGGTGGGGGTCTGCGGCTGCTACGCCCAGGTGAACACCGAAGAAGTGAAAAAAATGGGGGTGGACGTCATCTCCGGCAGTCAGGGCAAGGAGGAATTTTTGCAGCTTCTTTTAGAGGCCGTCAAGGAAAAGCAGGAACAGAAGGTCGCTGTGGATCAGGCGCTGAAACGCCGGGAGTTTGAAATTCTACCTCCCGGCGGTCTGTCAGATCGTACCCGCGCGATGCTGAAGGTACAGGATGGGTGCAATAACTTCTGTACCTACTGCATCATCCCCTATGCCCGGGGGCCGGTACGTTCCCTGCCTCTGGCGGAGGCTGTGAAGCAGGTGCAGGCTCTCGCCGCAGAGGGTTACCGGGAGGTTGTCATCACCGGGATTGAAATTGCCTCCTGGGGCTGGGATTTTAAGGACGGAAGCAAGTTTGCCGATCTTGCGGAAGCGATCTGCGCCGCCGTTCCCAATCTGCGAATCCGTTTGGGCTCTCTGGAGCCCCGGATTATTGACGAGGAGTTCTGCCGTCGGCTGTCCAAATTCCCCAATCTCTGCCCCCAGTTCCATCTGAGTATGCAAAGCGGCAGCGACACGGTGCTGAAGCGGATGCGCCGAAAATACGATTCCGCCCGATACTATGAGAGCGTGACGCTGCTGAACCGGTATTTCCCCGGCTGCGCCCTGACCACGGATCTGATCGTAGGCTTCCCGGGAGAAACAGAGGAGGAACTGGAGGAATCTCTGGCTTTTTCCCAAAAATGCGGATTTTCCGCCATGCACATCTTCCCCTATTCCCGCAGGGGAGGCACTCCCGCCGATGCCATGCCCGACCAGATTCCCAAGGCCGTCAAATCCGCCCGTGCCGCAAAAGCCGCCGCCGTCGCCTCCCAGTTACGGGAGAACTATGACTCCGCCCTCATCGGGACCGTGCAGGAAGTCCTCTTTGAGCAGGAGGAGGGCGGCTTCTTTACAGGTCATGCCGGGAATTTTGTCAAGGTCTACGCCCGGGGAGAAGGTTTACATAACACGTTGCAAGCTGTTCGCATCACTGCCCTGCGCCCGGATGGGGTAGAGGGTGAATTGGTGTAGCCGACGATGCAAAAAAGCGTGCCGATGAAAATCGACACGCTTTTTCTTTATCTTTCGTACAGCTCGCACATTTTGCGAATCTTTTGCGCCAATTCGTGGGTTGCCGCACCCTTTTCCATACGCCAACTCCAGTTCTCGGTGCTGAGGGTGCTGGGCGTATTCATCCGGCAGCCATCGCCCAGCTCCAGATAATCCTGCATCTGGGCGATAAAGGTATCCGCCACACTGGCCATGCCCGCGCGAATCAGATCCCAATGGCAATCCTCTCTGCGCTTGCTGCCCAGATATTCCATGGCGTACTCCACCACAGGCTCGCTGGCATGAGCCAGCCACTGAGCCAGAGTTTCATTGTCATGGGTGCCCGTATAGCAAATACAGTTGGTATCATACCGGTGAGGCAGATAATTGCCGGGTTCCCGGGAGTCAAAGGCAAATTCCAGAACCTTCATTCCGGGGAAGCCGGAATCATGCTGCAGTTGAATGACCTCCGGGGTCAGGAAGCCCAGATCCTCCGCAATCAGCCGGAGGTGGGGGAAGGCTTCCTTCATGGCCCAGATGAAATGATGACCCGGGCCTTTTACCCATCTGCCATTTCTGGCGGTGGGATCTCCGTAGGGGACGCTCCAATAGCTTTCCAGTCCACGGAAATGGTCAATCCGAATCACATCAAAGAGCTTGGACGCCGCAACGATCCGCTCCTTCCACCACTGATAGCCATCCTGCGCCATTCTCTCCCAGTTGTACAGGGGATTGCCCCAGAGCTGGCCGTCCACAGCAAAATAATCCGGAGGACAGCCCGCCACGCCGGTGGGCGTTCCCGTCTCGTCCAACTGGAACAGGTGGGGATTCGCCCACACGTCGCAGGAATCGTAGGGGACATAAATCGGCAGGTCGCCGATAATCTCAATTCCCTTGGAATGGACATAGTTCCGAAGGGCGTTCCACTGACGGTAGAAGAGGAACTGCAGGAAGACGAAGAAGCGAATATCCTCAGACAGGGCAATGGAATAGGTATCTACCGCACCGGGTCTGCGGAGGCGAACCTCCTCGGGCCATGTGCTCCAAGCTTCCATATTACGGCTGCGCTTCATTGCCATGAAGAAGGCATAATCCTGCACCCAGGGGTTCTCCATACGGAAGGCTTCTACCTCCTGGGCGTAACGATCTCTGCCTCGGAGATACGCCTGGTACAGGATGTTATACCGATGGTAGAACTGGAAACCGTAGTCAACCCGTTTGCTGTGGTTTTCCCAGTCAACGGCATCCACTGTCTCCTGATCCAGCAGTCCATCCTCGATCAGCAGGTCAAGGTCAATAAAATAGGGGTTGCCGGCACAGGTGCTGAAGGCCTGATAGGGACTGTCTCCATAGCTCGTGGGGCCAATGGGCAGGATCTGCCAGTAATGCTGACCCGCCTCATGGAGAAAATCAGCATATTCGTAGGCTGCCTTTCCCATGGTACCGATTCCGTAAGGGGACGGGAGGGAGGACAGGTGCATCAGGATACCGGAACATCTCATATAATCACACTTTCTATTTGGGTTAGGAACCCTCTGCATCAATCGGCTCTGAGGGTTCTCAGATTGCCGCCACGCTTTCCCCCTCCAACAGGCGGAAAGGCACGACCTCATGGCGACCGGCGGATTTTCGGTCGATCTGCTGCAGCAAAAGCTGGGCGCTGCGCTGAGCCAAAAGCTCAGCGGACTGGCTCACAGTGGTTAGCTGGGGCAGAATGTATTTGGAAATATCAAGACCGTCGAAGCCGCAGACGGACACGTCTTCCGGCACCCGCAGGCCGGCTTCCTTCAAAGCCCGGATAGAGCCGATGGCCTGCACGTCGGACATGGCGAAAATCGCCGTAAATTCCAGACCGGCACGAATCATCCGTTTCGCTCCGGAATAGCCGTCCTCGTAGGAGTACAAGCCCTGCTCAACGCCCACCGGGCCGGGAATCCGGCTCTCCTCCAGGGCGTCCACGCACCCCTCCAGACGCATCCGGGAGGTGTCCGATATGGTGGGATCGCCGCCGATGACGGCGATCCTCCGGTGACCTTTGGAGATCAGGTGCCGCACCGCACACCGGGCGGCCGCCCGGTCATCGGTACAGACGCTGGACAGATTGGCAAAGGGCAAGCCGCTGGCGTCATCCGTCAGCAGGACAGAAGGAACATGAATATTTCCAAATTCCGCTTCAAAATTTACCCGGTTTCCCCCAAGAAACAGAATTCCCTCCGGCTTCTTTTCCCCGCAGAGACGAACGGCATGATGCACTTCGTTCTCCGTTTCATTAAAATACTCCGTCACAAGGGCGAATCTGCTGTTGGCGAAAACCTGCTGTAATTGTTCAATAATTCGGGCAAACAGTTCATTTCTGCGGCCCTTGACCAGGACAAGGATGCCGTCCCGCCGCCGCTGCTTCAGATTTTTCGCATTTTCGTTCCGCTCAAATCCGAAGCGCTCAATGGCGGCCAGAACTTCCTGCCGGGTCTTTTCACTCACATTGGGGTGGTGGTTCAGGACACGGGAAATGGTTCCAATGCTGTACCCCGTTTCCCGTGCCAGATCCTTGATCGTCATCCCTTGACAGCGCCTGCTGCGACACCCTTGATGATATGCTTCTGGCAGAAGAGGTACACAATGATGATGGGCAGGATGCTGAACATGATGACAGCCATGGTAGCGCCCAGGTCCACGGTGCCGTAGCTGCCCTGCAGGTACTGCACATGGATGGGAATGGTCTTATACTTGTTGATATCCAGAACCAGATAGGGCAGGAGGTAGTCGTTCCAGACCCACATGGTTTCCAGAATGCCAACGGAGATCAGGGTGGGCTTCAGCATGGGAAGCACAACGCTGAAATAGGTGCGGATGGGGCCGCAACCGTCAATTGCAGCAGCTTCTTCCACCTCCAGAGGCAGACTCTTAACAAAGCCGCTGAACATAAAGACCGCAAGACCGGCGCCAAAGCCAAGATAAACAATGGGAATGGTGTAGGGGGTGTTCAGCTTCAGATCGCTTGCCACAGTGGTCAGAGAGAACATGACCATCTGGAAGGGAACGATCATAGAGAAAATACAGGTGTAATAGAACGCCTTGGCAAAGCGGGAGTTGACGCGGGCAACATACCATGCAGCCATGGAGGTGCACAGCAGAATCAGAATGACAGATACTACCGTGATCAGAAGGCTGTAGAGCAGGGACTTCAGGAAGGGGTAGTTGCCGAAGGTCATGCCCTTGACAAAGTTGTCAAAGCCGACAAAGGTCTCTTTGTTGGGCAGGGCAAAGGCAGCGGTGTCAATGGCGCTCTTTTCCTTAAAGGCATTGAGGAAAACTTCAATGATGGGAATTACATATACGAAACAGACAATGGCAAACAGCACAGTAATCACAGTGCCGCCGATGTCCCGTTTTTTCTTAATGGGAGTCTGGTTCATTGCTGCACCTCCTTGCTTCTGGTAGCACGAAGCTGGAACAGGGCAAGGACAGCAACCAGCACGAAGAACATTACCGCTTCGGCCTGGGCTACGCCCTTCCAGTTAGGTCCGATGTTATTGATGTTGGAGATATGAAGCGCCAGCATCTCAGTCATAGAAACCTTTGCCGGACCGGCTGCGCCCTGGATAATCTTGATGGGTGCGCCGTTGGTCAGAGCCAGGTTCTGGTCGAAGAGTTTGAAGGAATTGGTCAGAGTCAGGAACACGCAGATGGTGATGGAAGGCATGACATTGGGGATGGTCACATGCCACAGCGTCTTCCAGCGGCTGGCTCCGTCAATCTTTGCGGCCTCGTTGAGAGATTCCGGAACTGCCTGGAGGCCGGCGATATAGATGATCATCATGTAGCCGATCTGCTGCCAGGCAACCATGATCACCAAACCCCAGAAGCCGTAGGTGGAGTTGGTAACCATCTGATCCATGCTCATTGCCTTCAGAATCGCATCGAAAACCAGCTTCCAGATATAGCCCAGAACGATGCCGCCGATGAGGTTGGGCATGAAGAAGATCGTACGGAAGATGTTGGAGCCCTTCAGCTTCTGGGTCAGGGCGTAGGCGATTGCAAAAGCAAAGACGTTGATCAGGATAATGGACACCACCGCATAAACAGCGGTGAACTTAAACGCATGAATAAAGCCCTCGTCCTGGAACGCTCTCAGATAGTTGGAAATACCTTCCCAATGGTAGTCCACAGGAGAGGTGAAGGTACAGAAGGAACGGTAGATACCGAGAATAAAGGGATAGACAAAGCCGATGCAAAACGCAACCAGCGTGGGAAGCAAAAACAGCGGGAAACATCTCTGAATGGGCCGACGAATCAGTCGACTGTTGACCGCATTCGGGTCGATTTTCTGTCTGGATTTTTTCATATTGGCCCCCTTGGAACAGTATGTGTCATCTTGCGGGTTTAAAGAAGGGCGGGCATACGCCCGCCCTTTAGAGTTTCTTATGTGTTTGGAGTAGTTCCGAACTTATGCGTGCTGGCTGGCATATTCCAGAGCCCAGCCGTCCACGAATGCGGAAACGACATCGTCCCAGGAGCCGGAGCCTGCGGAGTAAGCAGTCAGAGCGGAAACCAGAGTTGCACGCCAGCCGTCAACGTTGGGAGTGTGGTTGAATGCCCAAGTCACAGTGTACTTGCCTTCAGCCATCAGCTTGTTAGCATCGTTGAAGAAGACGTTTGCGGATTCCTTGGCAGCCTTGAAGGGGATGGGGCCAAACTGCTCAGCCATCATGGTGGTGCCTTCGTCGGAGGTGACAACCCAGGTCATGAAGTCCAGAGTAGCCTGCTGATCAGCAGCGGAAGCCTTTGCGTTCACAGCCCAGCAGTTCTCAGTGCCGCAGCACAGACCAGAATTGGTTTCGCCCTCAACGCCGCAGTACATGGGGATCATCTGCAGGTTTGCGGGGTCGATAGCTTCGGACAGGGAAGCGAATTCCCAAGTGCCGTTCTGGAAGAAGACAGCCTTGCCTTCCATGAACTCGCCCTTGGACTGGTCGCCGGTAGCGGTAGCCAGAGTGGTGGGATCAACGACGGAGTTGTTGATGTACAGGTCCCAAATGTTCTTGAAGTTGTCCAGATAAGCGCCGGTCACGGTAGCAGGCTGCTCGGTGACGCCGTCATCACGGAATTCATAGAACAGGGGCATGTTGGCCAGGTGGCCGGAGAATCTCCAGGAAGAGGAGGGATCCATGCCGGCGGAGCTGAAAGCGGAGAAGCCCAGCTCTTCGCTGCGGGCGGTGATGTCCTCAGCAACAGCCTTCAGGGACTCGAAGTCAACGATCTCGTCGACGGAGTGGCCAGCTTCTTCCAGCAGAGCCTTGTTGACGATGATGCCGAATGCTTCGTAGCAGTAGCCAGCGCAGTAGGTAACGCCGTCCATCTTCAGGTTGAAGTCTTCGGTGGTCATTTCAGCCAGGAAGTCGGTGCCGTCCAGAGGCATGCAGTAGTCCTTCCAGGTCTCCAGGCCGGACATATTGCCGCACTGGAACATGGTGGGAGCCTCGTCCTTTGCCATTTCAGCGGTCAGGGTGTCGGAGTAGGTGCCGGAAGCAGCGGTGACAACCTTTACGGGAACACCAGTCTGCTCGGTGTAGGTCTTTGCCAGAGCCTGCCAAGCCTCGTCAGCCTCGGGCTTGAAGTTCAGGTAGTAGACGGAGCCGGTCTCGGTCACTACGGGTTCTTCGGTCTCGGTGGGAGCGGTGGTCTCGTCACCGGCGGGTTCGGTAGCCTTGGTCTCTTCGGTGGCATCGCTGCTGCAGCCTGCAAACAGGCAAGCAACCATCGTCAGAGCCAGAAGCAGAGCGATCAGTTTCTTCATTTTCATTCCTCCATAAAATTTTCGATTTCTCGATGTTTTGAAATGGAAACGTTTCCAATTTCATGTTCATAGTATACATCTTTTCTTCAGATTTTTCAAGGCTTTTTCGTTGAATCTTAACAATTTAGGTGAAGCGACCAAATTTCACTGGTTAAATTTGTGCAGAATCACAGAGAATTGACAATTCTTTCCCGCCCTTTTCCCCAAGACTCCCGTTTTTCCCCGAAAAAGCGCAGGCAGGAGCGAAACCTCTATTTCTTCATGAACATCCACAGCGGCCCGTCCTCAAACTGGATGGACAGGGTATTGTACATAATATCGTTGGTATTGTCGTTCAGCTGCACCTGCACCTTCCGGTTGTCCCGGAGCTTGAAGATATAGATATAGTTGCCGTTGATGGTCTCGTCAAACTCCCAGGTCAGGTCGGTCTGCTCCTCATATTCCCGCAGATAGCCGGTGCGGTCGCTGTAAAGCCGCAGCTCATAGTCCGTGCCGTAATAATAGTTCACCTGACCGTTCTGGGAGGTGACAAACAGCTCCCAGGTGCCCAGAAGCAGGTTTTCCTCCTCCGTCAGCGGCGGCCGAACGGTGATATAGCACCGATCCTTCGCCCCGCTCTGCGCCAGCGTCGTCACCGTACAGGTTCCCGCGCCTACCGCCCGGACAACACCGTTCTCCACCGTGGCCACGGAATCGTTGCTGCTGCTCCACGCCACCAGATCGTCCGCATTGAAGGGCACCAGCTCGTAGCGCAGAGGGAAGGACTCCCCCTGGCGAAGGGTCAGCTCGTTATAGCCCAGAAGCAGCTGGTCAACAGGGGTAATGCGAAGGGTGAGATAGGCGTAGAAGCCGCCGCCCACCAGAGCCGCCACCACCAGCAGAAGCAGCAGGGTTTTCAGCCACTTCCGGTTTTTCCGGGCCTTTCTGGGGGCGATGGGAATGGTCACATCCCCGCCGGGCGCCGGCGGTGGACTGATGTCCGGAACCGATGCCTCCGGGGGTTCCTCCGCGGGCGTCTCCTCCACAGGCGTCTCCTCCGCGGGCGTTTCCTCCGCGGGCGTTTCCGCTTCCTGCTCCACGTCACCCAGCAGCGCCTTGATCTCTTCCAGATCCAGCTCTTCCTGCTTGATTTCTTCGTCCATACGCGTACTCCTTTGGATAGTTCTTGATCCTACGCTTCCTTCTTTCGGTCGAAGAAAAGAATATAGATCAGCAGGGCGGCGCAGCCCAGGGTAATAAAGCAATCCGCCACATTAAATACCGGGAATTTGATAAAATCAAACTCGATCATGTCGGTCACAATGCCGTCCCGGAAAATACGGTCGATCATATTGCCCAGACCGCCCCCCAGGATTGCCGCCAGACAGACCAGCTCAAACTTTTTTGTCACCCATTTCCGCCAGATCACAAGGACAATAAAGGCAATGAAAAGCACCATGACCAACACAAACAGCCAGGTCTGACCCTCCAGCATCCCCCAGGCCGCACCGGTATTTTTGGTGTGGGTGATATGGAAGATGCCCAAAATGCTGTCCAAATCCGTGTGGAGAGGAACCTTCTCAATAATCAGGTACTTTGTCCACTGATCCAAACCTACGATCAATGCCGCAAACGCGGCAATCAGTGCATAAAACATGGCTTCACCTGCTTTTTTCTTTATTTGCCGCCCCGGAGCTGGATGATCCGATCCCGGAGCACGGCAGCATACTCGTATTCCATCATTTTTGCGGCGGCCCGCATTTCCTTTTCCAGACGGGCAATTTCCCGTTCCCGTTCCGCCCTGGTCAGCTTTACGCCGTCCTCTCTGGCCGCCTCCGTCTCCGACTGGGTGATCTCCAGCAGCTCCCGCACATCCTTCATGATGGTCTTGGGAACGATGCCGTGAGCCTGATTATAGGCGTCCTGTATCCCACGACGGCGGTTGGTCTCGTCAATGGCGGCCCGCATGGCGGCGGTCACCTTATCGGCGTACATGATCACCCGACCCTCCGCGTTTCTCGCCGCCCGGCCGATGGTCTGGATCAGGCTGGTCTCGCTTCGCAGGAAGCCCTCCTTGTCCGCGTCCAGTATGGCAACCAGAGAAACCTCCGGCAGATCCAGTCCCTCACGGAGCAGATTGATGCCCACCAGAACGTCGAATTTTGCCATACGCAAATCCCGAAGGATCTCCATCCGTTCCAGCGCCGCCACATCCGAGTGCATATACCGCACCCGAATCCCCGCGTTTTGCAGATAGGCGGTGAGATCCTCCGCCATTTTCTTGGTCAGGGTGGTAACCAGCACCCGTTCCTTCCGCTCCACCACCCGATTGCACTCCCCGATCAGGTCGTCAATCTGGCCTTCGATGGGACGGACATGGATTTCCGGGTCCAGCAAGCCCGTGGGACGAATCACCTGCTGGGCGATCTGCCCCGCTCTGCCCCGCTCAAACTCCCCGGGGGTGGCGGAAACATAGATCGCCTGCTTCACCTTCCCTTCAAATTCCGGGAAGGTCAGAGGCCGATTATCAAAGGCGCTGGGCAGGCGGAAGCCGTATTCCACCAGACTTTCCTTCCGGCTTCGATCCCCGGCATACATGGCCCGCACCTGGGGCAGGGTCACATGACTTTCGTCCACAAACAGGAGAAAATCCTCAGGAAAATAATCCAGCAGGGTCATGGGAGGCGTTCCCGGCGCTCTGCCGGAAATCACCCGGGAATAGTTCTCGATCCCGCTGCAGAAGCCGATCTCCTGGAGCATTTCAATATCATACATGGTGCGCTGACGAATCCGCTGCGCCTCCAGCAGCTTGTCATGCTCCTTGAACCACCTTTCCCGCTCCTCCATTTCGGCCTCGATCTCGAAAATCGCCCGATTCAGCTTTTCCCGGCTGGCAACATAGTGGGAGGCGGGATAAATGGCCACATGGTTCACCACCCGCTCCGGCATCCCGGTCACGGCGTTGATCTCGGAGATCCGATCCACCTCGTCTCCGAAAAATTCCACCCGGATGGCTCGTCCCGACCAGTAAACCGGATAAATCTCCACCGTATCCCCACGGACACGGAAGGTATTTCTGGAAAAATCAATGTCGTTGCGCTCGTAGCGGATCTCCACCAGCTTCCGCATCAGCTCTTCCCGGTTTTTCTCCATGCCGGTTCGCAGGGAAATGACCATGTTTTTATAGTCGATGGGGTCGCCCAGACCGTAAATGCAGGAGACGGACGCCACCACGATCACGTCCCTGCGTTCAAAGAGCGCAGAGGTGGCGCTGTGGCGCAGACGCTCGATCTCGTCATTCACGGAGGAATCCTTTTCTATATAGGTGTCCGTATGGGCGATATAGGCCTCCGGTTGGTAGTAATCGTAGTAGGAAATGAAATATTCCACGGCGTTTTCCGGAAAAAACTCCCGGAATTCACTGCAAAGCTGCGCCGCCAGGGTCTTATTATGCGCCAGCACCAGCGTAGGGCGGTTCACCTTCTCGATCACCGACGCCATGGTAAAGGTCTTGCCCGACCCGGTGACGCCCAGAAGCACCTGCTCCCGCAGACCGTCCCGGACGCCCTGGGTCAGGGTTCGAATGGCTTCGGGCTGGTCGCCTGTGGCCTGATAGGGCGCATGCAGCTTAAAATCCATAAAATTCCTCCCCGCGCAGCCTTAGTAGGACTGGATAACGGTTGACATAATCTCTTTAAACTGAGGCCGGTCAATTTCCAGCACCACGAAGGTATTCCGCACCTCAAATTTCTTATCGCTGTACAGATCGCAGACCGTTTTCCCCCGGGACAGCTCCGACTGAGTCTCCACAAAAACCCCCGCCGTCTCTCCCTTGAAAAGCTGGGGTCTGGCGCAGTACAGCACCGGGCAGCAGTCATGGACGCACCAGCCTCCACGGCCGGCTTGCATATTTTTCCGCAGCAAATCCGGGGTTGCTTCCCGGATAAACCGGCAAACCTCCGTATTTTTCGATGCAACGGAGGCGATCTCCTCTCCATTCAGATAGGCTTCCTCCGTGACCTCCAGACCGCACATCACCTTGGGAATGGGACTGTGGAACACTGCCTGCGCCGCCTCCGGGTCAGCATGGATGTTAAACTCCGCGCAGGGGGTGCAGTTGCCCCGGGTCACCGACCCGCCCATGAGGAGAATTCGGTTTACATAATTCGGAAAGTCCGGATACTTGGCCAAGGCGATGGCAACATCGGTCAGCGGCCCCAGAGTGATCAGCTCCAGCCGACCCTCACAGGCCTTTGCCGCTTCGTACATGGCGTCCCATGCGGGGACTTTTTCCAGCTTTTTCCTCGGCTCCGGCAGTTTTGCCCCACCCAGGCCGTCCGGCCCATGGAAGGATTCTCCCACCTCATAGTCTCTGGTAAAGGGCTTGGAAGCCCCGGCGTACACAGGATAGTCTACCCCCATCAGCTCACAAATTTTCATTGCGTTCACCGAAGTGACGGGAAGGGCGGAATTCCCGGATACCGCACTGATCCCAACAATTTCCAATTCCTCCAGCCGGTTTGCCACCAGCAGCGCCGCGGCGTCGTCTACGCCGGGATCGCAGTCAATCCATACCGGTATTTTCCTCATCATTCCGCCTCCCCATAGGTTTTCACCGCTTCCACCAGCAGGTCTGCAAAGCCCTGCCGGTCAATTCCAAAGTTCACACGGGCATTGGGGGTCTTGCGGTCATGGCCGATGGTCATGCCCCGGCAATACTCGCCCCGGGTCTCGATCTCCACGCACAGCTCCCGCGCTTCAAACAGCTCAGGCCGAAGGAGAACCGCCACCGCGCAGGGATCATGGAGGGGCGCGCCGGGGTAGCCCAGCTCCCGATGGAAGCCGTAGAAAAATTCCAGCCAGTCCGCCACCACCCTTGCCACGGGATTCCCCACGGCACGAATGCGCTCAAAGTCCTCCGGGAAGATCAGCGCCTTCTCCGTCACATCCAGACCGCTCATGAGGATGGGGACGCCGCTCCTGAACACGATATCCGCCGCCTCCGGGTCTGCCAGAATATTAAACTCCGCCGCCGGCGTCCAGTTCCCGTGGGAAATGCCGCCGCCCATCAGGCTGATCTCCCGAATTTTCGGTTTTAACTCCGGGTGGGCGGTGAGCAAGGCCGCCACATTGGTCAGAAGGCCGGTGGGGACGATGGTCACCGGCTCCCGGCTTTCCTCCAGAAGCTTCGCCATCAGCCCCACGGCAGAAAGCTCGCTCAGCCTCATGGCAGGCTCCGGCAGGACAGGGCCGTCCAGACCGCTCTGCCCGTGGACAGAGGGCGCGTTCATCGGCTCCGCCACCAGAGGCGCCGCCTTCCCCTTGGCAACGGGGGCGTTGATGCCCAGCAGGGTACAGATCCGCAGGGCGTTGTAGGTGGTTTTTTCAATGGTCTGATTGCCGCAAACCGAGGTCACCCCACGGATGTCCAGCAGAGGGCTTGCCTTGGCAAGCATCCAGGCAATGGCGTCGTCATGCCCGGGGTCTCCATCCAAAATTACCGGTCGTTTTTCTGCCAACGAGATCAGTCCTTTCCTTTGTTTATTGATATTCTATCTCATTCGGTAGAAAATGTCAATCAGCCTGAATTTTCTCTTGCAATCCCTGCCGGGCCGTGCTACAATCGATACAAATTTACGGAAAAAAGAGGCAATGCTATGAAAGAATTTTTAAAACGAAAACACATTGACCTGTCCTGGAAGACCTACTTTGTCACCGCCATGGGCGCCATGGCACAGGGTCTGTTCGCTTCTCTGCTTATCGGCACCATTTTAGGCACCCTGAGCAGTTGGCTGTCTCTGGACTTTCTCAACGAAATCGCCGCCATCGCCAAGGAAGGTCATGTGGTGGGTGCCGCCATCGGCGTCGCCGTAGCCGCCGCCCTGAAGGCAGACGGTCTGGTGCTGTTCTCCTCCGCTGTGGTGGGCGCCATGGGCTACAACATGGGCACCGCCGCGCTCACCGCCACCGCAGGCCCCGCCGGCTCCTTTATCGCCGTCCTGTTTGCCTGCGAAATCGGCAAAATGGTCTCCAAGGAGACCAAGCTGGACATTCTGGTCACTCCCATCGTCACCATTCTGGTGGGCTACGGCGTGTCCCGCCTGTTCTGCCCCCTGATTGCCTACGCCATGTTCTACTTAGGCGAGTTCATCAACACCGCCACCGCCCTCCATCCCTTCTACATGGGCATCATCGTCTCCGTAGTGGTGGGCATCCTCCTGACCCTGCCCATCAGCTCCGCCGCCATCTGCGCCATGATCGGCATCGCCGGGCTTGCAGGCGGCGCAGCCACCGCCGGCTGCTGCTGCCAGATGGTGGGCTTCGCCGTGATGAGCTTCCGGGAAAACCGCTGGGGCGGTCTGGTGGCTCAGGGTCTGGGCACCTCCATGCTCCAGATGGGCAATATCATCAAGCGGCCCGTGATCTGGCTGCCTGCCATTTTGTCCTCCGCCATCGTCGGCCCCATCTCCACCCTGGTCTTCCAGATGCCCAACTCCGGCGTCTTCGGCGGCATGGGCACCTGCGGTCTGGTTGGCCCTCTGGGCGTGATCACCACCGCCGGGGAGATGACCGCCAAGCTGTGGATCGGTCTGGCTCTGGTCTGCGTCGTCCTTCCCGCCGTCCTGACCCTGCTGTTCAGCGAGATCATGCGGAAGCTGGGCTGGATTCGCCCGGGAGATCTGAAGCTGGATCTGTAAGAATTTTTGAAATTTTTTCTTGACAATTCAAAATTCTTGTGTTATTCTTGGCTAAACCGTTGAAGAAGTGTAAGTAGGGTCGCATCGAACCGTCTCAGAGAGCTGCGGAGGGTGGAATCGCAGCACGGGGCCGCCGCCTGAATGGGCTTCCGAGGGCGAGCTGAATCAAAAGTAAGCAAGCCGGAGTGGTTCTCCGTGATCAAAACCGATATGTGTTAGCATATGCTGAGTGGATGCTTTGGCATCAAGTTGGGTGGCACCGCAGGAATGAATTGATCTCCTGTCCCAGCAGTATTTTTATTTTACTGCAGGGGCAGGAGTTTGTTTTGCCCCCGCAACCAGGAAAGGATGATATTATCATGGAAAAGAAGATCCCTTACAAAATTTACCTGACTGAAGACGAGATGCCCAAGCAGTGGTACAATGTGCGCGCGGACATGAAGATCAAGCCCGCTCCCCTGCTCAACCCCGGCACCGGCGAGCCCATGACCTTCGAGGAGCTGCGTCATGTGTTCTGTGACGAGCTGGTTCGTCAGGAGCTGGACGACAACACCGCTTATTTCGACATCCCCGAGGAAATCCGCAGCTTCTATAAGATGTATCGCCCCTCTCCTCTGGTCAGAGCCTACTGTCTGGAAGAAAAGCTCCAGACTCCCGCAAAGATTTACTACAAGTTCGAGGGCAACAACACCTCCGGCTCCCACAAGCTGAACTCCGCCATCGCCCAGGCCTACTACGCCAAGCAGCAGGGTCTGAAGGGCGTCACCACCGAGACCGGCGCCGG
>JAEDOJ010000153.1 GCA_016302015.1 Oscillospiraceae bacterium
AGGGTCTGCCTCTTGCTTATAATAAGGATATGCAGGAGGATAAGGAAGCCATCTTCGATGCCTGCGACACCGTGAAGATGTGCCTGCAGGTCTTCGCCCCCATGGTGGAAACCATGACCACCCTGCCTCAGAATATGCGAAAAGCGGCTCAGGGCGGCTTCATCAACGCCACGGATCTGGCGGACTATCTGGTGGGAAAGGGATTGCCCTTCCGTACCGCATACAAGGTGTCCGGCCAGGTGGTCGCCCACTGCATCCAAACCGGCGAAACCCTGGAAAGCCTGCCCCTGAAGGTCTATCAGGAGTATTCCGCCCTGATCGGCGAGGATGTCTACGAGGCTGTGGATCTGGATCACTGCGTATCCACCCGCAGCAGCTACGGCGGCCCCTGCGAAGAAAGTGTTACAGCCCAGATAGAATATGTGAAATCCTGTCTGGAGAATTTTTAAAAGAAGAAGGAGTACATACCTATGAAAAAGTTTTCTAAAATTCTTGCTCTGGCTATGGCGGCCGCCATGTTCGTCCTGTGCCTTACCGGCTGCGGAAGCAGCGGCAAGACCGTTGAAAGCATTCAGAAAGCGGGTCAGTTGGTCATCGCCACCAGTCCTGACTTTCCTCCCTTTGAGGAACTGGGCAGCGACGGGGAAGTCACAGGCATTGAGATCGACATTTTGAACATGATCTGCGATGAGCTGGGTGTAGAGCTGAAAATTGAGCAGATGTCCTTCGATTCCGTGATCCCCGGCATCGTCGCCGGGAAGTACGACGTAGGCGTGTCCGGCATCTCCGTTACCCCCGAACGGGAAAAGAACGTCCTGTTCACCACTCCCTACTGTCTGGCGGCGCAGGCCATTGTGGTCACCGCTGACAGCCCCATCAAGAGCAAGGCTGATCTGGAAGGCAAGACCGTTGCCGTGCAGACCGGCACCACCGCTGAGGTTTTCTGCATGGAGCAGAACTTCAAGGTCATGTCCTTCGAGGCCAACAGCGATGCTGAGCTGGCGCTTCTCACCGGCAAGGTGGACGCCTGGGTCATCGACGACCTCACTGCCGCGGACATGGTCAGCGTCTATAACGAGGACAACGGTCAGGTTCTGGTGATTCTGGACGAGGCCATGACCACGGAACCCTACGCCTTCGCCTTCTCCAAGGACGATGAGGAGCTGGTCAAGGGAATCAATGAGATTCTCTCCAAGCTGATTGCCGACGGAACCATCGCCGCCACCTTTGAGAAGTTCAACGCTCCCTACACCGCGCCCTAAGGAACCATGAGAAAGGAGGAATACGATGTTTTCCCTGAAAGGCAAGCATTTTCTCAAGCTGCTGGACTTTACCCCGGAGGAGATTTCCTCCCTGCTGGAGCTGTCCGCTGAGCTGAAAGCCCAGAAAAAGGCCGGAATCCCCCACCGGCTCTGCGAAGGCAAGACCATCGCTCTGATTTTTGAAAAGTCCTCCACCCGCACCCGTTGCGCCTTTGAAGTGGCGGCGGCGGATTTGGGGATGCATCCGGTGTATCTGGATCCCTCCGGCTCCCAGTTGGGCAAGAAGGAGTCCATTGCCGACACGGCCCGGGTTTTGGGTCGGATGTTTGACGGCATTGAGTACCGGGGCTTCGGTCAGGAGCGAGTGGAAACCCTGGCAGACCAGGCCGGTGTTCCCGTATGGAACGGACTTACCGCCGAGTTCCATCCCACCCAGATTCTGGCGGATCTGCTCACCATTCAAGAGCATTTTGGGTCTCTGAAGGGCAAAAAACTGGTATACATGGGTGACGCCCGCTACAACATGGGCAACTCCCTTATGGTTGGCTGTGCCAAAATGGGGATGCATTTCGTAGCCTGCGCCCCGAAGAAGTACTTCCCCAATGGGGAGCTGGTTGCCCAATGTCAGGCCATTGCCGCCGAAACCGGCGCTGTGGTGGAATTCTCCACGGAGCCAATGACCGCGGTTCAGGGCGCCCATGTGATCTACACCGACGTTTGGGTATCCATGGGGGAACCGGACGAAGTGTGGCAGGAACGGATCAAGGATTTGCTTCCCTATCAGGTCAATGCCGCCCTGATGTCCGCCGCCGGAAGCCAGTGCCGCTTCATGCACTGCCTGCCCGCCTTCCACGATCTCAACACCTCCATTGGCAAGTCCATTTACGAAAAGTACGGTCTGGATGCCATGGAGGTTACAGACGAGGTCTTTGAAAGCGATCAGTCCATTGTCTTTGACGAGGCAGAAAACAGAATGCACACCATCAAGGCTGTTATGGCAGCCACCCTGGTATAGCTTGCAAATCGCTCCTGACACCGGTCGGGAGCGATTTCTGTCTCCGGAAAAGAGCACTGATCAATCTGCACAACATAATATGGAGAATTTTGTCGTTTTTCCCGAAAATGCCCCAGACATTCTGATTTTTCTTGCAATACCATGGATTTTCCGTTAATCTATTTTCAAGAGCATTACTGGCAAGCGCGTTGCCAAGTGGCTTTCATTATGAAAGGTGTGATGACCATGAAGAAAATCCCCTATTCCTCCCCAACAGAGCTGGACGGTCGATTGCCCCTGATTACGGCAATCCCTCTGGGCTTGCAGCACGTTCTTGCCATGTTTGTGGGCAACCTCTCTCCGCTGCTTGCGATTATGGCTGTTTGCGGTATCACAACAGAGGCCGGGTTCGGAGCGCTGCGCCTTTCCCTGCTGCAAAACGCAATGCTGGTTGCAGGCTTGGTAACCTTCGTTCAGTTATATCCCATCGGCCCCATCGGCGGCAGGCTTCCTATCGTCATGGGTACTTCCTCCGGCTTTATCGGAATCAATAAGTCCATTGCCTTGAGCATGATTGCGGGCATAGGCGCAGGTACCATCACCACAAATGTGGAGGCTGGCATCTATGCCTACGGCGCTGTCATGGGTGCGTCCCTCATCGGCGGACTTTTTGAAATGGGTCTCGGCTTCTGCATCAAGCCCCTTCGGAAATTCTTTCCCCCGGTCGTCACCGGTACCGTTGTGGTGGCCATCGGCCTGAGCCTGTTCTCCGTGGGAATCGGCTTCTTCGGCGGCGGCAATTCCAGTGCGGATTACGGCGCAATGTGGAACCTTGCCCTGGGCTTGATCACCCTGATCTCTATTCTCATCTTTAAGCATGCCTTTAAGGGCTTCCCCTCCGTTGCTTCCATTCTTCTGGGCATTATCGTGGGCTATATTGCTTCCTTTGTTATGGGTCTTTTCCTCCCCCATACCATGGTCGTTGACGGACAGGAAATCACCTGCGCTTACATTACCCGTTGGTCCCAGGTCCGGGATGCGGACTGGTTTGCCCTGCCCCGGATTATGCCTGTGAACCTCCAGTTCAACCTTTCCGCCATCATTCCCATGTGCATCATGTTCGTAGTCACCGCCGTGGAAACCATCGGCGACACCGCAGGCGTGACGGAAGGTGGCCTGGGCAGAGCGCCCACAAACCGTGAACTGTCCGGCTCTGTCATCTGTGACGGCTTTGGTTCCTCTCTGGCCGCTTTGTTCGGCGTGCTTCCCAACACCTCCTTCAGTCAGAACGTTGGTCTGGTGGGCATGACAAAGATGGTCAATCGTTTTGCCATCGCCATGGGTGCGGGAATCCTGGTGCTCTGCGGCCTCTTCCCCAAGGTAGGCGCCATCATTTCCATTATGCCACAGCCGGTTCTGGGCGGCGCGGCAGTCATTATGTTTGCGAACATTCTGATTTCCGGTATCAACCTGATCACCTCCGAACCCCTTGCCGGCAGAAACGCTACCATTGTGGCCGTTGCTCTCGGCCTTGGTTACGGCATCGGCTCTGTGTCGGCAGTGCAGGCGCACCTGCCTGAATGGCTGTCCTACATCTTCGGCGGCTCCGGCATCGTCCCCGCAGCCCTGATTGCCATTCTTTTGAACATCATCCTTCCCAAGGATAAGAAGGAAACGAACTGATATAAGCTTGAAAAGGGGGCTGTTTCTTAACAGCCCCCTTCAATTTTATGTGCAAAATAGAATTGCAAAAGATACATTGTGCGGAAAGAAAAAAGCACGGATCAGCGTTGAAAGACTGTCCGTTAAAGTTCCGCTATGCGGACGACATTGTGGTACCGGCAAAGAGGAAGCGAGCGGCAGAGCGGCTTCCGGAAACCACGCAGCGGTACCTTGAGGGGAGACTGAAACACAAGATGTCTGAATTTAAACTTCTTGCTCTG
>JAEDOJ010000154.1 GCA_016302015.1 Oscillospiraceae bacterium
TCAAGAAAAAAAGACAAAACCCACGAGATGCCTGCGGGCTTTGTCTTCAGTCTGACGCACCGAATTTCCGGTGCGTTTTTTCATTTCAACCACAAGGAGGATATCAAAAATGAAAAAGAAATCGTTCAAGAGAGGCACGTCGATGCTCCTGGCATTGCTGATGTGCTTCTCGACGATCTTCGGCCTGGGCACGACGGCTTTTGCTGCCGGTGAACAGGCTGAGGTTTATATGATTGGCTTCCCCCGTGACGGCGACGCCAACTACGGCGGCGAATGGGGCCACCCCGATCTGAACTATATGAACGGCTGGTCTTCCGGTAAATCCAGCTATACCAACATCCGTGCTATGAATTCCTACGAGGGCAACATCTGCTACTGTATCGAACCCGGTGTTCCGCAGGATACCGGCGACACTTTTACCAGTTGGGATGAGAACTTCTGGGACAATTACCCTGCGGAACTGAACAGCACCATCAGCCCCGACGAAATCAAGACTTTCATCGGTCGTATTTTGCAGTACGGATACACTGGTCCTATCTCGCTGAACTGGCGCTCCCAGAACGAGGGCGGCGACAAGCTGGCGTATGCTGTGGCAACCCAGCTTCTGATCTGGGAAACCGTGATTGGTGAGCGTAACAGCGACTTCGGCAAGGTTGATACCGGCAGCTATGATGCGGTTATCGATTCTGTCGGTGTCAATCATCCGTTGTACACCCAGATCATGAGCTACTACAACTCCATCGCATCCAGCGTCAAGACCCACGCTACTCTGCCCAGCTTCCTGGCCAAGAGCACCGGCAAGGCGCAGGAAGTCGAGATGGAATGGAACGGCAGTGAGTATATCGCTACTCTGACCGACTCCAACGGCGTCCTTGGCAACTACAGCTTCACCGCCAATGTCATCGGCATCGATTTCTCCATCAGCGGCAATACCCTTACCATTACCGCAGATGAGGCTCCTACCGATACCGTGACCATCACGGCCTCCAAGAAGAACTCCCAGCGCATGGGCGTCATCACCTGGACGGATGGCACGAACAATCCCAATAGCGGTATTCAGGATGTCGTCACCTATGCGCAGTCTGTGACCGACCCTGTTAAGGGCTATATCAAGCTTGAGATCAGTCTGGGCAGCGCAAAAATCGTCAAGACCTCCGAGGATGGCGAGGTTGCCGGCATTACCTTCACGATTACCGGCGATGGCATCAACGAAACTGTTACGACCGGCAGCAACGGCGAGTTCCAGATCGACAACCTCACTCCCGGCATCTACACTGTGACCGAGCAGACCTATGACAAGTACGAACCCCAGGAGGTTCGCCGTGTAACTGTGGTCAGCGGTCAGGTGGCAACCGTTACCTTCAACAATGTTCTCAAACGCGGCGATCTGGCGGTCTATAAGAACTCCGAGGATGGTCTGAACGAAGGCATCACCTTCCATCTCTACGGCACTTCTCTCAGCGGCCATGCGGTCGATGAGTATGCCATGACCGACAGCGACGGTATTGCCTATTTCGGGGATGTTCTCATCGGCTCCGGTTATGTTCTGGAGGAAGTGGATACCGCGATCCGCTATGTGGTTCCCGATGACCAGTCCGCAGCCATTGAGTGGAACACCGTCACCAACAAGAGCTTCGCCAATGTGCTGAAAAAGTGGAATGCCACCGTCACCAAGTCCGATGCGCAGACCGGCACGGCGCAGGGCGATGCTTCTCTGGCCGGTGCAGTCTATGGCGTCTATAAGGGCGATCAGCTGATGGACACCTATACCACCGACGCCAATGGTCAGTTCACTACCAACTACTATGTCTGCGGTGATGACTGGAGCATCCGCGAGATTACCCCTTCTAAGGGTTATCTTCTGGACAGTACCACCTACCATGTGGGTGCCGAGGCTGACCTCTACACCATCGAGCTCAACAGCACTTCCGTGGATGTGGTGGAAACTGTGATGAAGGGCAATATCGCCATCATCAAGCACAGCGACAACGGAGATACCCAGATTGAGACTCCCGAAGAGGGTGCTGAGTTCTGCGTATATCTCAAGTCTGCCGGCAGCTATGATGCAGCCGCAGAGAGCGGGCGCGACTATCTCATTTGCGATGAAAATGGCTTTGCCCAGACCAAGGATATGCCTTACGGCATCTACACGGTGCATCAGGTGTCCGGTTGGGAAGGTCGTGAGCTGATGTCCGACTTTGATGTGTTCATCAGTGTAGACGGCGAAACCTATCGCTATCTCATCAACAACGCCAACTTCGAGTCCTTCATCAAGGTCATCAAGGTGGATGCCGAAACCGGCAACACCATCCCGTATGCGGGCGCTGCTTTCCAGATCTACAAGCCCGACGGCACTCTGGTGACGCAGACCTTCACTTATCCCGAAGTGACCACCATCGACATCTTCTACACCAACGATGAGGGTTTCCTGGTCACTCCCGAAACCCTTGAGTATGGCACTGGCTATTCTCTGGTCGAGGTACAGGCTCCCTATGGCTATGTGATCAATACGGAGCCGGTCTTCTTTGATGTGACCCAGGATAACTCCGACGAGGAAAATGGTGTTCTCATCGTGGAAGTCACCAAGTCCAACATGCCTCAGAAGGGTGTGATTGAGATCTCCAAGTCCGGCGAGGTCTTCTCCTCTGTCATGGTTGCAGAGGGTGTGTACCAGCCCGTGTATGCGGTGCAGGGTCTGGCCGGTGCTGTCTATGAGATTGCCGCCGCAGAGGATATCTACACTCTGGATGGAACTCTTCGCTGCGCTGCAGGTGAGGTCGTGGACACCATCACCACCGGTGAGGACGGCACCGCAGTCAGCAAGCCGCTGTATCTGGGTAAGTACACCATCAAAGAAATCACTGCCCCCGGCGGCATGATTATCAATACCGAGGTTCACACCGCAGAGCTTGTCTACGCAGGCCAGGAGATTGAAATTACCGAAACCTCCACCAGCTTCTGCAATGACCGTCAGAAGGTATCCGTATCGCTGAATAAGGTCATGGAGACCGACGATCTCTTTGGTATCGGCTATAAGGGCGAAGTCACCGCCGTTACCTTTGGCCTCTACGCCGCAGAGGACCTTACCGCAGCAGATGGCTGTGTCATTCCTGCTGACGGTCTGATCGAGATTCTTTCCGTCAATGAAAACGGCTACGCAGTCGGTGCAGTTGACCTTCCCTTCGGCAGCTATTATCTGCAGGAAATGTCCACGGACAGTCACTATATTCACTCCGACGCCAAGTACCCCTTCACCTTCAGCTACGCAGGACAGGATATTCCTCTGGTGGAGATCACCGCCAACGAGGGCGAACCTATCTCCAATGAACTGATCTACGGCTCCATCGTCGGTGCCAAGGTGGATGAAGACGGTATCGGTCTGCAGGGTGCTACCATCGGCCTGTTCCACGCAGATGAAAAGGAATTCAATGTAGATACCGCAATCAAGACCGCTATTTCCGACGAGGACGGCAGCTTTGCTTTCAACCAGATTCCTTACGGAAATTGGGTCATCCGCGAAATTGAATCTCCTGCAGGCTATGTTCTGACGGATGCTATCATCCCCGTGACCATTGCAGAGGACGGCGTGGTGCTGGAAATCCAGCTCACCAACACCCGTATCCGTGGCAATGTTCAGCTGACCAAGGTGGACGCCAACTATCCCGATAATAAGCTGGCCGGCGCGGAGTTTGAACTGTATGTCGACATCAATGAAAACGGCAAACTGGACAGCGAGGATGAACTGCTTGGTATGCTGACGGAGCTTTCCGATGGCGTCTATCAGACGAATGACTTGCTGTACGGCAGTTATCTGGTCAAGGAGAAAACCGCCCCTGTCGGCTTCTACCTCGACCCCAACGCATACGCTTTCCAGATCACCGAGAACGGCGTGACGGTTATCGTGGAGAACGAAGCTGGCAAGGGTTTCATCAACAATGTCCAGACCGGCAGCATCCGCATCGAAAAGACCTCCGAGGATAAGGTCGTGAAGGGCTTCACCTTCAAGGTTGAGGGCACAGATATCACCGGTCAGCCCTTCTCCAAGCAGTATGTGACCGATGAAAACGGCGAGATCCACATTGAGGGCCTGCGTGTCGGTGATTATGTGATTTCCGAGGTGGCCAACGAAGCTACCGAGAAATACGAACTGCCTCCCGATGTGACCGTTACGGTTCTGGAGGGCAAG
>JAEDOJ010000155.1 GCA_016302015.1 Oscillospiraceae bacterium
CCCTCGTCAGAGGGAGGCAAGAGTTTTACACCGACTGAGGCTCCTTCATCAGAGGGAGCCTTATTTTTTCTGACAGCGGTAGGTCAGCCCCTTGGGATAGAAGAAGCGGATGGACTGGGGAACCACCTCAAATTCCACGGTCTTCCCCATGAGCAGCTCCCCGTCCAGATTGATTTCGCTGGCGGCATCACATTGGACGGTGATTTTTTTGCCCTTGTAATAGTGGATGATGTCCGGGAATTCCGCAAATCTCCCCGCCTTGAATCTGCTCACGATGCTCGCTACGGTGAAGCGGGAGACCTTGTCCACCAGCAGAATATCCAGCATGCCGTCGTCCACCTCGGCCACGGGGACAGGATTGAAGCCGCCCCCGTACCACCGCCCGTTGGCAACGCAGATCATGGTATAGTCTCCGTCAAATTTCCGCCCGTCGATGTCCACAACATAGTGGCGGCCGATGCCCTTGAGGATGTTGACGCCGGTGGAGAGGATATAGGCTCCGGAGCCGGTGACCAGCGGGAGCTGCTTATAACGGGTGACGGCGGTGCCGATGCGGGCGTCCAGCCCTACGGAGCAGACATTCAGGGAATAATTGTCCTTCTGACAGCGGATCAGGTCAAAGGTGGCCACCTCCGAATCCAGAAGACGGTTCAGGTCGAAAAATGCGGCGGGATCGGAGAAAACTTTGATAAAATCGTTGCCGGAGCCGCCGGGGAAGTGGCTGACGGCGGCGTTTCGGAAGCCTCTGGCGCCGTTGACCACCTCGTTCAGGGTGCCGTCGCCTCCGCAGGCATAGATCCGCACGGGATCGCCGGTTGCGGCGGCGGCCTGAGCGATGGCGGTGCAGTCGCCGGGGTATTTCGATACCAGAATCTCATAGGCAAGGCAGCGTTTGTCGCAGACCTCCCGGATTTTCTGGGAAAATTCTCCGGTTTTGTCGTATTTCCCCGCGGCGGGGTTGATGATAAACAGATGCTTCATGGCACCCACCTCCCGTCAGAAGTACATATAGACGTTGCACTGTAATCTGCCGTTGTACAGCTTTCTTTTCTTTGCGGCCTGTTTGCCGAAATAATGTTCAAACTCCGGTTCGGAGGAAATGATGTACTTTTTCCAGCCGCCGGCGAATTTCAGATGCCGTCCGAAGGAACGCATGAGCTGCTGGGCGGCTCGCTGCTCCAGCATACGCTCGCCGTAGGGCGGGTTGCAGACGAGAACGCCGGTGTCGCAGGGAAGGCTGACCTTGGTGGCGTCCGCCTCCCGGAATTCGATGTATTTGGATACCCCAGCTTTTTTTGCGTTGGCGATGGCGATGGACAGGCTGTTGGAGTCGATGTCCGTGCCTAAAATCCGGTAGTCTCCCCGGTATTCCAGATCCTTTGCCTCTTCCCGAACCTTCTGCCAGACTCCGGCGGGGACGCAGTCCCACTTCTGAGCGCCGAAGTCCCGGTTCAGGCCGGGGGCACGGTTCAGGGCGGCGAGGGCGGCCTCGATGACGATGGTGCCGGAGCCGCAGAAGGGGTCCCAGAAGAAGTCACGGCCTCTGTACCGGGACAGGTTCACCAGCGCCGCCGCCATGGTCTCATGGAGGGGAGCTTCGTTGCCCACGGCACGGTAGCCCCGCTTGTGGAGGCTGACGCCGGAGGTGTCCAGAAAGACCTCGCAGATGTCCTTCATAATGGAGAAGCGAAGCTGATAGGTTGCGCCGGTTTCCGGCAGCCAGGTCATGGCGTATTTTCCGCCCAGACGGTCAACGGCGGCCTTTTTCGCAATGGACTGGCAATCCGGAACGCTGTGAAGCTGGGAATCCAGACTGTAGCCCTTCACGGGGAAGGCGCCGTCCTTGGGGATGAAGCGCTCCAGGGGAATGGCCTTGACGCCCTGATACAGCTCCTCAAAGCTGCGGGCGGGGAAGCGGGCCAGCAGGATCATCACCCGTTCGCCCATGCGAAGACGGACATTGGCTCTTGCCATATCCTCAAAATCACCCTGAAAGAAGACCCGGCGATCCTCCACCCGGACTTCCTTCATATTCATACGGCGAAGCTCGTCGCCCACCAGTCCCTCCAGTCCGAACAGACAGGGGACGGCCATCGTCAGTTGTTCCATAGACACCTCACAGAGAATGATCTGCCCCTCAGAGGGCGGCGAAGCGGCGGCTCTCCCTGACGGCGAGGGCGTCGCAGCGGTTGTTTTTTTCGTTGGAGGCGTGACCCTTGACCCAGTGCCACCGAACCTCGTGAACCTTCAGCAGAGGCAGAAGCTCCTCCCACAGATCCACATTCAGAGCAGGCTTTTTGTCGGATTTGATCCAGCCCTTTGCCTGCCAGCCGTAGACCCAGCCCTTGTCCACCGCGTCGAAGACGTATTTGGAGTCGGTGTAAAGGTCTACCTGGCAGGGCTCCTTCAGCGCCTTCAGGGCAAAAATCACCCCGGACAGCTCCATACGGTTGTTGGTGGTGTGGGCTTCGCCCCCGGACAGTTCTTTTTCCACGCCGTGATATTCCAGAATGGCTCCCCAGCCGCCGGGGCCGGGATTGCCGGAGCAGGCGCCGTCGGTATAGATACTGACCTGCTTCATTCGTCCATTTTCAGAACCGCCATGAAGGCCTCGGAGGGAACGGACACCGTACCGAAGGTTCTCATGCGCTTCTTTCCTTCCTTCTGCTTTTCCAGCAGCTTCTTTTTCCGGGTGATATCGCCGCCGTAGCACTTGGCAAGGACGTCCTTCCGCAGGGCCTTGATGGTCTCCCGGGCGATGATCTTCCCGCCGATGGCGGCCTGCACCGGAATTTCAAACATCTGGCGGGGAATATTCTCCTTCAGCTTTTCGCAGATTTTTCTGGCTCTGGCGTAGGCGTTGTCCGCAAAGAGAATGAAGGACAGGGCGTCCACGATCTCCCCGTTGAGGAGGATGTCCAGCTTCACCAGCTTGGAGGCGCGGTAGCCGTCCATTTCATAGTCCAGAGAGCCGTAGCCCCGGGTGCGGGACTTCAGAGCGTCGAAAAAGTCGTAAATAATCTCGTTCAGCGGCATATAGTACCGCAGCTCCACCCGGCGCTCGTCCAGATAGGTCATATCCCGGTACTCGCCCCGGCGCTGCTGGCAAAGCTCCATAATATTGCCCACATAGTCCGGCGGGGTGATGATGCTGGCTCTGACAAAGGGTTCCTCGCAGGAGGCGATGTCCGCAGGGTCGGGATAGTTCAGAGGGGTGTAGATTTCCACCACTTCACCGTTGGTCTTGGTGATGCGGTAGACAACATTGGGAGCGGTGGTGATCAGGTCCAGATTATACTCCCGCTCCAGACGCTCCATGATGATCTCCATGTGGAGCAGACCCAAAAAGCCGCAGCGGAAGCCGAAGCCCAGGGCAATGGAATTTTCCTGGGTATAGGACATGGAGGCGTCGTTCAGCTTCAGCTTTTCCAGAGCGTCCCGCAGGTCGCCGTACTTGCTGCCGTCGGCGGGGTAGACGCCGGAGTAGACCATGGGCTGGACGGTCTGGTAGCCGGGCAGGGGCGCTTCGCAGGGACGGGCGGCCTCGGTAACGGTGTCGCCCACCCGGGTATCGGCCACGGTTTTGATGGAGGCGGTGAGATAGCCCACCTCCCCCGCGCCCAGCGCCTGGGTGGGGTTCATGCCCACGGGAGAGAGGGTGCCTACCTCCACAACCTTATATTCCGCGCCGGTGGCCATCATCCGGATGTCCATGCCGGGACGGAGCACGCCGTTCTTCACCCGCAGGTAGACGATGACCCCCCGGTAGGAATCGTACTGGCTGTCGAAAATCAGCGCCTGCAGCGGGGCCTCCCGATCTCCCTGAGGAGCGGGAACCCCTGCCACCACAGCCTCCAGAACGCTGTGGATATTGATGCCGTTTTTGGCGGAAATTTCGGGGGCGTCCAGAGCGGGGATGCCGATGACGTCCTCAATTTCCTGCTTGACCTCCTCCGGCCGGGCGGCGGGGAGGTCGATTTTGTTGATCACGGGCACAACCTCCAGCCCCGCGTCCACCGCCAGATAGGTGTTGGCAAGGGTCTGGGCCTCAATGCCCTGAGAGGCGTCCACCACCAGCACCGCCCCTTCGCAGGCGGCCAGAGACCGGGAAACCTCATAGTTAAAGTCCACGTGACCCGGG
>JAEDOJ010000010.1 GCA_016302015.1 Oscillospiraceae bacterium
GCCTTGGGGATCCGCTTGGTGGTAAAGCCGTATTTGGCGTAGCTTCGCAGGGCGAAAGCGGCTTTTACAAGCAAAATCGTCACCGCAAGCTGCAGGCCGCAGATGGCAAAGGAAATAAGACCTGTGATGGGGGATACCGTCAGGGAAACCAAGCCGCTGATTATGGGAAAGCCTGCGCCGACGAGCAGGATGATGCTGAACACCACCAAAAGGGTGAAGCCGGCGGTTTTGAATTGCCTGCCGGAACGGGCGTTGCGGTAGATCAAAATGCAGCCGATGAGGGGAACCGAATACAGCCCCAGAGTCAGAATGACAACGAACACCATATAGACGAGAAGGATTGAAGGACTCATGACGTCAAAAAAGCGTGAGACATCGGAAGGCATCTGGGTCGAGATGAAACCAAAGGCTGAGGAAAGAACCAGATACAGGGCGGCATACATCATGAGCAGACAAAGAGAGAATAAGATGGGGACGGCGAGAAACAGCTTTCTGGAAAACAACTGCCGCAACGGAGATTGGTACATATAAGATGCCTCCTTGTATTTTTTGTTATTCTATCATGACATGACCGCTCCGTCAAGAAAAATCAACTTCGGTCTCTACTTTTGTCAAAGCTTCAGATCTGCGCGGAATAATTTTTATTGACAAAGCGATAGCCAAGGCGCCCGTTGGTCACAAAAAGACGACTTTGGATCTATACCAGGCAAAGCCCCCCTTTTGATAAGGAAAACTCCGGGCTTGCACCGTCCAAGGCGCCCTCTGATGAGGGAGCTGGCGGCGAAGCCGCCTGAGGGAGAGATAAAATCTCATTCTAATCCATATTTCTCCGGAAAATAGTGCGTTTCAGGTCTCTCCCTCCGGCAAAACCTTCGTTTTTGCCACCTCCCTCGTCAGAGGAAGGCAGGGGTGCGGAAAAAGAAACAAGGGCGTGGTTCGAGAACCACGTCCTTGTTACAGTTCTTACTTGCCCAGATCCTCTACATACAGTTCACGAACCGCGTTGGGATCAACAGCCTTCTTTGCGGGAGCGGGCGCTTCCACAGGCTTGGGATTGTTCCGGTTTTCCATGAACTTCTTTGCCACCTGAGGCAGCAGAGCGTAGGAAAGAACGTCCTCGTCGCAGCGGATCAAATCCTTGGCCTCTTCCCGGTACTTTGCCAGCTCCGGCTCCAGCAGATCGGCGGGACGGCAGGTGATCACCTGATCGTCACCGATGCACTTTTTCCGGACTTCCTCATTGACTTCGCCGGGCAGCTTGCCGTATTCGCCCCGGAGGAGAGCCTTGGATTCCTTGGGAACCATCTTGTAACGTTCCCCGGCGATGATGTTCATAACCGCCTGGGTGCCAACAATCTGAGAGGTGGGAGTGACCAGAGGAGGATAACCAAAGTCCTTACGGACGCGGGGAACCTCTGCCAGCACTTCGTAGTAATCGTCCTCACGGCCGGCGTCCTTCAGCTGACCCAGCATATTGGACAGCATGCCGCCGGGCACCTGATACATCAGAGCCTTGGTGTCCACGCTGAGAACCTTGGGATCCAAGGTGCCGTCCTTCTTCATCTTCTCCGCAACCTTACGGAAGTGGGTGGCGGCCTCGTTCAGCTTGTTCAGATCCAGACCGGTGTCACGGTCGGTGCCCTGCAGAGTGGCGACCAGAGCCTCGGTAGCGGGCTGAGAAGTGCCGTTTGCCAGAGGAGACAGAGCGCAGTCCACAATATCAACGCCTGCCTGAGCAGCCATCAGGTTGACCATGTCGCCGGTACCTGCGGTGTTGTGGGTGTGCATATGGATGGGAACGGAAACATTGTCCTTCAGCTTCCGCACCAGGTCATAAGCGTGCATGGGCAGCAGCAGGTTTGCCATGTCCTTGATGCAGATGGAATCGGCGCCCATCTTTTCCAGCTCCTTGGCAACGTTGACGAAGTAATCGTCATTGTGAACCGGGGAAACGGTGTAGGACAGAGCGACCTCTGCCCAGCCGCCGTACTTTTTCACGGATTCCACAGCCTTACGCAGGTTGCGGATGTCGTTCAATGCGTCAAACACACGGACAACATCAATGCCGTTTTCAATGGATTTCTTGCAGAATTCTTCCACCACGTCATCGGCATAATGCTTGTAGCCCAGAATGTTCTGGCCACGGAAGAGCATCTGCAGCTTGGTCTTGGGCATATGCGCCTTCAGAGTACGCAGGCGCTCCCAGGGGTCTTCGTTGAGGAAGCGCATACACACGTCGAAGGTTGCGCCGCCCCAGCATTCCAGAGACCAGTAGCCCATGTTGTCCAACAGCTCGCAGGCGGGGAGCATATCCTCGATGCGCATACGGGTTTTTGCCTGAGACTGGTGAGCATCACGGAGGATGGTCTCAGTAATCATCAAAGGTTTCTTTTCCATACTTTACCTCCTTAGCCGAACAGGGCGATAAGCACGCCGGCGGCAACAGCGGAACCGATCACACCGGCAACGTTGGGACCCATGGCATTCATGAGCAGGAAGTTGCTGGGATCTTCAGACTGACCCACCTTCTGAGAGACACGGGCAGCCATAGGAACGGCGGAAACACCGGCAGAACCGATGAGGGGATTGATCTTCTTGCCTTCGGGCAGGAAGAGGTTCATGAACTTGGCCAGCAGCACGCCGCCTGCGGTACCGGCAGCGAAGGCAAAGATGCCCATGGCCAGAATGCCCAGAGTTTTCAGGTTCAGGAAGGAATCAGCGGTGGCAGTTGCGCCCACGGAGACACCCAGGAAGATGACAACGATGTTCATCAGCTCGTTCTGAGCGGTCTTGGACAGACGATCCACCACGCCGCACTCACGGAAGAGGTTACCCAGCATCAGGCAGCCGATCAGGGGAGCGGCGGAGGGGACGAGAATGGCCACGAAAGCGGTAACAGCGATGGGGAAGAAGATCTTTTCCTTCTTGGAAACGGGGCGCAGGTTGTCCATGCGGATTCTCCGCTCCTTGGAGGTGGTCAGACCCTTCATAATGGGAGGCTGGATGACGGGAACCAGCGCCATGTAGGAGTAAGCGGCAATGGCGATGGGGCCGAGGAGGCCGGGAGCCAGCTTGGAGGTGGTGTAGATGGCGGTGGGGCCGTCCGCGCCGCCGATGATGCCGATGGCGCCGCCTTCGTTCTGGGTGAAGCCCAGAACCTTAACTGCCAGAATGTAAGCGATGAAGATGCCCACCTGTGCGGCTGCGCCCAGAAGCAGGCTCTTGGGGTTGGCAATCAGAGGAGCAAAGTCGGTCATAGCGCCTACGCCGATGAAGATCAGGCAGGGATAAACCCCCAGCTTGACGCCCAGATAAAGCACGTCCAGCAGACCGTAGTCGTGGGAAGCAAAGGCTGCCCAGTGGACTTCGCCGCCCTGGAAAATTTCGGAATGGAACATTCCCGCACCGGGCAGGTTGGTCAGCAGCATGCCAAAGGCGATGGGCAGGAGGAGCAGAGGCTCAAAGCCCTTGCCGATGGCAAGATAAATCAGCAGGAAGGAGATGGCCAGCATGACCAGCGTTCTCCACTCGGTTTTGAAGTTGTTGATGATCCGCATGACACCGGTGTCCTGCACGAAGTTGTTCAGAGCCTCTGCGTTGGAGGCAGCGCCCTGAGGGGCTTCGGCAGCGGTGGTTTCAACAGCGGTGGTCTCGACCTGCGTGTCCCCGTCGGTTGCGGAAACGGCGGTCATAAACATGCAAACTAAGAATGTCAGCACCAGAAATGCCAACACCGTGCGCCGCACAGTTTTATTATTTTTGAACATATCTTTTTCTCCCTTAACAGCGAGATTAGGCGATGGTGCAAATAACAGCCTGCGTTTCAACCGCGTCGCCCTTGCGGACACAAACAGAAGTGACCTTGCCATCACAGGGGGCCTGAATTTCGTTTTCCATCTTCATGGCTTCGAGAATGACCAGAACCTGACCCTTCTTTACGGACTGACCTTCCTGCACACGAACGTCCAGAATGTTGCCGGGCATGGGAGCCTTGACCTGAGCGCCGCCAGCGGGAGCGGAGACCTTGGGAGCAGCGGGAGCAGAGACAGCAGCGGAAGCGGGGGCGTCCATTTCTTCGATTTCGACCTCATAGAGGGAGCCGTTTACATTTACGCGATACTTTTTCATGGTTGTGTCACCTTTCGTTAAGATATTTAGAGTTTTTTGATGGACAGGATGCGAAGAGCGGAAGCGTCGGTGCCGGTGTACTCAGCAACAGCGGCGGCAATGGCGGCAGCCAACTCAGCGCGGTTAGTGATGGAGTTGTCAGTGGCAGGAGCAGCAGCTTGTGCAGGTTTTCCATCTTTTGTATTCTTGAAGGCAGCGCCCAGCAAAGAACACAAAGCAATGATGAGAACCAGAACCACAAACACGGTGCCGATACCCATGGCAACAACGAACAGGTCACTGATTTGCATGTTTTTCCTCCTTACCTGAACCCGAAGGGTTCGAAATGTATATATCTATCAGGCGAAAGCCGGAAAATAGATACGAAATCATTCGCTGATGGTAAAGCTTACAGTCGCCAGCAGCACACGGTTGACGTAGATTTCCAGGACGTAAGCGCCGGGGGTGCTGGCTGCGTCCGCAGCGGCGGGAAGGGGAATGGCGTTGGCGTGATGCTTATTGTACCAAAGATCAGACCATTCCAGATCGTCTCTGGAGATGTCGTTCACAACCTTGCCCTCGGAATCCCGGATGACGTACATGAGGGAAACGTCATCTCTGGAGGACCGGATGGAATCCACCTCCACACAGACGGCGATGAGATCGTTGACGGAGAAGGTGTCCTGCGCCTCGCCCAGATCGGTGTATTCCCAGTTCTCCGCCTGCGGCAGGAGGTAGACAAAGGCGTAGCCGTTCTCGTTGGTCAGAGGGGCTGCGGGGGAAAGACCGTAGGAATCAAAGGTGCTGACGTTTTCGGTTTTGAAATTCAGGGTGGTCATGCCGAAGACCTGCTCCGTGGTGTCGTAGGTGGTCAGGGTGACCTCATAGGGAGCATTGGGGATCAGGTTGGTCAGAACGATCACATTCTCTTCCTCATCCTCAGCCAGATCGGCGTAGTAGGGGGTGTGGTAGCTGCCCAGCGTGTTGTAGGACAGGAGCCAGTCGCCCTGAGGCTGGCCTGCGGGGGTCTCCCAGGTGACGGAGATGGAGCCGTCTTCGTTGACGGCAGCCTGCAGATTGCTGACGACCACGGGATTTGCGGGAAGAACAAAGGTCACAGGCTCATCCATCCCTCTTGCGGTAACGGAAATGGTGTAATCCCGTTCCAGATCGGGAAGATCGATGGTGCAGGAGGTCTGCTTGGTGGTCTTGGAGATGGTCTCGATGCCCTCGGCATCGCAGGAAACCGTCCATTCCTCAGGCTTGTTTTCTCCTGCGTTCCAGGACATGGTGACGTGATTTTCGTTGATCTCGGAAACCGCCAGATCGGAAGCGGTGACAATGGGAATCACCTCATGCTCCACGGTCAGCTCTCCCTGGGGGAAGAAGCCCTCGGAGGCGGACAGGGTAAAGGTGTAGGTTTCGTCCGCGGTCAGTCCGGTAACCAGATAGGAATAGCCGTCAAATGTAAACTCTCTGGTGTCGAAGCCGGTGGAATCGGTGCAGGTGAGAAGCCATTCGGCGGGAGTGGGGCCGGAATACTGGAAGGAGATCAGGACGTCGCCGTCCACATCCCCTCTGGCTGCGGTAAGCTGGGAAACCACGGTGAATTCCGGGGTGGTAAAGTTTACGGTGTAGGTGCTGGCAGAGGTCAGTCTGTGATATTCCGCAGCGTTGACCGTGACGGAATAGGTGGTCTTTTCCCGCAGACCACGAACCACATAGGTGTCGCCCTCGGAGACCACAACGCAGGAGTTGCCGTAGTTGTCGGTGCAGGAGAGGACAAACTTGCTCAGATCGTCTTCAGAGGTCAGAACCACCACCGCCTGATCCGGGGTGCAGGATTCGATCCGCAGCTCCTTCACATCCACGAAATACCAGGTCAGGAGGAAGTAGACGATGGCGCCGATGGCGGCCAGAAGGGTGATAATGCCGAAGACCTTTGCGATGATGACGCCAACCTTCTTTTTTGGCGCTTCTTCCTTTTCTTCATGGACGGTGTCCACATAACGGTCGGCGGGGTAGGGCGTCTGCTCCACGTGCATGGTCAGAGCATTGGGCTTGGTCTCGGCGGGGAAGCCGTTTTCACTGCTGATGGTGTTGCCCACCGCCTGATCCACAGAGGCCAGCAGATCGTCCAGATCGATCTGATCCGGGGAAAGCTCCTCCTCCACAGGCTCCGCGGGGGCAGGCTGGGGAGCGGGGGCTTCCTCCGGCGCAACATCCTTCTCCGTGCCGCCGCCGGAAAGATCCGGGGCGAAGCTGGCCTTGAAGGTGTCGTCCAGCGCCTCCACGTCCGTCATGCGGACGGGCTCCGCCTCCGGTACGGCCTCTTCCGCTTCTACGGGAGCGTCGGAAACGGTGATGGGCGGAACAATCAGGTTGTCGGAAACCTCGTTGCGCTGCATATAGAGCATCAGCGTCTGCTTCAGCTCGGCGGGGGTCTGGAACCGATCCTCCGGCTTGAACGTGCAGGCCCGAAGAATGATGCTCGCCAGCTCATAGTCCGCATAAATGGGCGTGGGAAGCTGCTTCCCGGTGGCACGGAGCTTGTCTGCCATGGCCTGACTTGTCTCCTCGTCCTCAAAGGGGGCGTGGTTGCCGTTATAAATCTGGAACAGCACCATGCCCAGAGAGTAAAGATCCACGGTGGTGTTCAGGGCAGCGGTGATGTCGGAAAGCTCCGGAGCGGAATAGCTGCCGATATACTCCTCAGGCAGACAGGCATATTTCAGATTCTGCAGGGAAACCAGGCCAAGATCACCCAAAAGGAACTTGCCATTCTGACTCAGGAAAATATTTTCGGGCTTGATGTTGCCGAAGAGGAAGCCCGCTTCCCGACAGGCGGAAATGGAATCACACAGATCCAGACTCATATTGATGGCCCGCAAATGGGTGATCAGACCCTTGGAGAGCAGATCAGCCAGAGTAACAAAGTTGGGATAAAGTATGTAAACATCATATCCCACGCCGGAATCCCTGGGTTCCACCTGATAATCCACGGCGCCTGCAAAGCATTCCGTTTCTGCCAGCTTTTTGCCGGCGGCGAGCTCCTGCTTAATGTCCTCCACAACTCTGCCGTAATATTCATTCACGGCGGCCTTGTCCGGGTAAGCCCCTGTCAGCAGCAGTGCGTCCACCTGCCGTTCCGATTCAGGGACGGAGATGCGCTTGAGAATATATTTTTCGCCGGTCTCGGCTTTGGTCAGCCGGAAACAGGTGCGGCCATTGTGTCCGGGGAATTCGTTCTCCACCGTCATGCCATCCAGCAGGGGGGAGATCATCTTGAGTTCGGACATCGATTACGCCTCCTTCATGATAAAAGAACTCATATCTCATCCACTATATACTATGACAATTTTGCAAAAAAATCAATAACATTCTTGTCAGATTCTAAAGAAAATGATATACTAATACCAACCCATGGCCGCCGGAGGCGGCAAGAAAGGAGTTTGGCATGGAAAATAACGGGAATCATGGGGAAACAAGGAAGACTCGCCTGATTTGTTTCTACTGTGGAACAATATATGATGCGGATCGCGGCAGATGCCCCCTGTGCGGCAGTACGGCCACCGCAGGTACATCGGAGGAAAAACCGGCGCCGGAAGAACCGGCGGTCAGAACCCGCCCCGGCAAGGGAAAATTTGAAGGCGGCAGGAAGAAGGCCCCCAAGGGACTGCTGGTTGCGGCGGTGATTTTCCTCTTCCTTGCGGTTGCGGTGGTGACCTTCTTTATCGGGGATATGATCGGCTGGTGGCCGGGCCCGGAGGATAACGTGGAGCGGGTCTATGAGAACACCGTGGCGGAAGGGGAGGTCAAATGCTCCCTGCTGGCGGTGGAACCGGAACTGATTGAGTTTTCCGCTCCCGGAGAGACTCAGGAATTGACGGTTCGTGTCAATGCGGACTGTGACGAGGTTACCTACTGCAACAGTACGGATGCTTCCGTTGCTACCATTTCCCTGTCGGCCGAGACCAGCGAAGGCGCTCAGACCAAATCCGCCAGCTTCACGGTTACGGCTGTGGGCAGCGGGGAGGCCATGCTGACCTTCACCTGCGGCGACCAGAAGGCCATGTGCAGAGTGACCTGTCCGGAGCCTGAGACCGAGGCGACAGAGGCGCCTCCCGCCTTCCTTCCCGAGCTGAATCTGAACGGCACGCTGGTTCTGACGGACGAGGACGATCAGGCCATCCTCCGGGTGACCAATCTGCCGGAAGGTGCGGTTGCGGAGTTCTCCAGCACCAATGAAGAGGTGATCACCGTGGATGAAAACGGCTATGTGTCCGTGGTGGAGGAAGGCGAGGCCACCGTGGTGGTGAATGTTGCCGGGGCAACCGTGGAGCTGGCTGTCCGGGTGGACTACAGCGACGAATGTCCCTATCTGAACAAGACCTATTTTGATCTGGATCTGGAGAAATACTTCGTTCTGGAGCTGAGGGACGAGGACGGGGATGAGATTGAAGACGTCCGTTATGAAATCGAGGATACCTCCATCTGCGAATTCAATGAAGACGGCGACCGGATCTACGGTATCGCGGAGGGCATGACGCAGGTTATCGTCACCTACCGGGGAGAGGTTTACGTCTGTATTGTTGAAGTATCTTAAAGAAACCGGGTCTGTCGGAGGACAGACCCGGTATTTTTACATTAGCTGACACAGCCTGGTTTTCATGAACTTTTCGTTGAGCTTTTCCACCACGTTGGGAAGTCTGGTAAATTTTGCGGCAAAGAAGCCGATCTCCGCCACAACGACACCGCCGATCACGTCCCAGAACACATGCTGTTTGGTAAATAAAGTGGACGCAAACACCATAAGCGAGCCGATCACGCAGAGAATGCAGACCAGAGGCTTGCACCGAACCTTTTTCGTCAGGAACATATAATGGGTTCCCATCCAGGCCACAAAGCAGTGGATGGAGGGGAAAAGATTGGTAGGCGTGTCGATCCAGTAGATGAAGCGCATGAGGAAAGGAATGAAGCCGTTGCCGGTCACCTCCGGCCGGACGTTGGTAGTTGGCAGGAAAATGAAGAAGAGCATACAGATCATTTTCGCCACAAAATCCCCGGCGGCCAGACGGTAGGCCATGGCGGGACTTTCCCTTGCCACGGTGGTATATTGGAAAATCCAGAACAGGAAGGTTCCGATATACATGAGAACCCATGCGGGCTGAAAGGGAAAATAGCCGTCCACCACGCCGGTCAAGTCCGTAGAAGGAAAGCCGGGAAGTAATTGCAGCAGCTTCACCCCGCTGTAGGCAACTAAATTCGCCAGACCCGTCATGGCAAGGGGGAGGATTGCATAAGTAGGAATCAATTTCCTGAGAAGCTTCCGGAACATCCGTTCACCTCATTTCTATCTGTTGTGGGAGTATTATACCATAAAATGTATGCTTGTCAATCTTCCTTGAAGGCAAAGAATCGCTGTCCCAGATAGTTAAAGCCCACGAACAGACACATACCGGCAACCATGGCCAGGTTGTCTCTCAGACGGTCGCCCATGCCGGACAGCATCCAGGCCACCACCCGCTGACCGATGCCGTAGGCCAGCAGATAGCAAAGGGCAATGTTCAGGGCAAAGCGGAGAATGACCTTCACATGACCGCCCTGATAGCGGAAGGTAAAGTAGCGGTTGAGGAAATAACTCATAATGCTTGCGATCACGGTGCTGATGCCGGCGGAAATTTCCACATTCCACCGTTCCAAACCGAGAGCCTGCCAGCCCACAAGATTCAGCAGGAGAAAGCTGAGACCGTTGCCAACCAGCGTATTCAGCAGGCCGACCAGAATAAATTTCCACAGCTTGGCGTCAAAAAGGGACAAAAATTTTTCTTTCATTTTGCATCCTCCCAGCAGACCCAGACCGTACCGTCACTGTTGACGGTAAAGACGGGCTTGCCTTCCGTGCTTTCGTAGGATAGAACCACATTGAAGCCGGAGCAGCCGCAGTTGCCCATGATGTCAATGGCGATGGAACGAGCCTGGGGAAGGTAGGACTCCGGCGCCAGCTCGTCGCAGTAGATATTCCCACCGTAGTCGCAGGCGGCCTCGTAGGACAGCTTGGTAGGCTGAGATAAGGTCAGAATTTTTTCGGAAGGATCGTAGGAAGCGTTAAAATCCGGCCAGTGTTCCTTAACATATTCCGTAATGACCGCGGCATCCTGCTCTGTGGGCTCCGGTTCTGCGGAGTCCGCCAGCCCGATAAATTGCACGACCAAAAACACGCTCAATCCAATGAGCAGCGCCAAAACAACGAGAACCAAAGCGATGAGTGATTTTTTCATTGGTACACCACCTTTACCTGCCCATTCTACAGCAAAGGGAGGAAAAAGTCAAACCATATCCAGCTCCGCAGTAGACAGAATGGAATAAAACATCTCCCGATAGTCGTTTTCCCGGTCGGCGGGACATTGAATGCTGACGGAATAGCAGTAGGAGCCGTCGTAGATCAAGGCTCCGCAGCAGGCGGTGTCCCCTGCTTCTCCCGCCGCCGTCCATGAAAAACGGTATTCTTCTCTGGGGAAAGAGGTCATTTTTACAAGAAAAAGGTCTGGCCGGCCGGTGAGAGCTTCGACCCCCGCCTGTGCCGAGGACGCCGGAAAGACCTCCTCCAGAATTTCGTAATCCGGATAGAAGGTCAGCGCCCCGTTGTCCGTCCTTTGGGACAGAAGAGAATCTTTCGGGAGCTGAACGCTGAGGGCAAAGGCCGGGGTCGCAGGTGCGTCCAGATCATCGTAGACGCACTCCAGATGGGTCGGCGCATTGACACCGCAGCCGGTCAATGCTATAATGCAGAGAATCAAAAGAAAAACAGCAATAGACTTCACAACCATACCTCCGAAGGGACTGATAAGATGCTATATCTTTATGCGGGCTGGATGCTTGTCATGAATCTGATTGATTTTTTCCTGATGTTTTTGGATAAACAGAAGGCGAGACGAAATAAGTGGCGGATTCCCGAAAAAACCCTGTTTGGCTTTGCGCTTTTGGGCGGCGCCCTGGGCGGTTATCTTGGGATGAAAATGTTCCGGCATAAAACCCTGCATCCGCTGTTTTACATCGGCCTGCCCACCGCCTTGATCCTCCATGCCCTCCTTGCGGCGGCGCTGTTTTACTATGGCGTCCTGTAATAACGAAAGGACGCATTCCCATCAGAACGCGTCAGTTTGGCAGCCGGCTCGGCGCAAGAGCCGACTGTTGTTTTCTGTCTGAAAAAATCAGACGGCACTTGCGTTTCCGTCGGCTTTGCGATAGAATGACTTTGCAATTTTTCATTGGCAGGAGTACGACTTATGGAAAAAATATTCTACACAGAAAACCGCCGAAAGCTATATGAGATGCTGGAACCGCAAAGTCTGCTGGTACTGTTTGCAGGTCTCCCGATCCGCAAATCCGCGGATGCCTGTTATCCGTTCTATGCCGACCGTAACTTCGTGTATTTTACGGGAATTGAACAGAGCCAGTCTGTTCTGCTGGCCCAAAAGGACAGGGATGGGACGGTCACGGAGCGTCTGTACCTGCTGCCCAAGGATAAGCTGGCAGAGCGGTGGACGGGAAAGCGCCTGTCCCCGGCGGAGGCAGAGGCACGATCCGGCCTTTCCAATGTCTGCAATCTGGAAAAGTTCTATGCCGACTTCCACACTCTGGCCATGGGCGGAAGGTATGAACGGCTCTACCTTGATTTACACCGGCAGGCACCGGAGGATGCGGATCGCCAGCACCATGTGTTTGCCCGCATGGTACAGGAAAAGTATTCCCATCTGCCGCTGAAAACCGTGAATCCCTGCGCACGGAAGCTGCGTACCATCAAGCAGCCCTGTGAGATTGCGGCGCTGCGCCGGGCGGAGGACATGACCAAAGCGGGGATTCTGGCTATGATGCGTGCCGCGAAGCCGGGAATCTTTGAGTATCAGCTCAAGGCGGAATTTGACCGTGCACTGGGACAGTACAGCCCCCGGGAGGCCGGCTTCCAGTCCATCATCTCCGCAGGCGTCAATAACTTCTGTATCCACTATGATGCTTATACCGGGCAGGCGCGGGATGGAGATATGGTGCTCAACGATGTGGGCGCTCAGTTTGATAACCTGATCACCGATGTATCCAGAGGCTGGCCCTGCAACGGGAAATTCACTGAGCGGCAGAAGCTGCTGTATGAATGCGCGCTGGCTACTTCAGATTATATGTTCTCCATTATCCGCCCCGGCATGAAAATGGCAGAGGTAGATGCCACCATCCGGCGTTACAATGCCCAGCGCCTTGTGGAAGCCGGCGTGATGCAGTCTGTGGAACAGGTGGGAACCTATATGTGGCACGGGGGCGCCCATCACATCGGCTTTGATGTACACGATGCCGTGGAGACCCCGGAGGTGATTCAGCCGGGTATGGTATTCTGCGTGGATGTGGGGATCTACCACGAGGAGTGGGGGATTGGCTTCCGCCTGGAGGATAACTGTCTGGTGACAGAGGACGGCTGCGAGAATCTCTCTGCCGGGATTCCCAGAACGGTGGAAGAAATCGAGGCAGTCATGAGAAAATGAACCGGATCATTCTGTATGTGATGGCTTTTGGGGCATTGCTGGGCGGCGTTGACCGGATTCTGAGAAACCGTTTTGGCTATGGTGAACGCTTTGAGGAGGCTTTCCGGCTGCTTGGCCCGATTGCTCTGTCCATGGCGGGTATTATCTGTCTGGCCCCGGTGCTTTCCGGACTTTTGGGATATGTGGTGGTGCCCCTGTTTACCGCTCTGGGTATGGATCCGGGGATGTTCGGCAGTATCCTCGCCATCGACATGGGGGGCTACCAGCTTGCCATGGATCTGGCGGCGGACTCCCAAATCGGGAAATTCTCCGGGATTCTTGTGGCCGCCGTTTTTGGCTGTACCGTGGTGTTTACCATCCCTGTGAGCTTCAGTATCATCGGGGCAGATGACCGCCCATATTTCACCAAAGGCATCCTCCTGGGACTGGCCGGTATGCCGGCCGCCCTCATTGGCGGCGGACTTCTTCTGGGACTGCCTCTCGGAAGGCTTCTGTGGAACATGCTGCCCATTCTGCTCCTTTGTGCGCTGCTGATCCTCGGCATCGCAAAAAATCCACAGACGACAGTCCGTGGATTTCAGATATTTGCAAAGCTGATTCAGATTCTTGCCACCCTTGGGCTGATGCTGGGTGCGGTGCAGCACATGACAGGCTTACGCCTTCTGAAAGGGCTGACACCGCTGGCAGAAGCCATGGAGATTGTCTGCTCCATTGCCATCGTGATGCTGGGCAGTATGCCTCTGGCGGAGCTCATCAAACGAATTCTGAAGGTTCCCTGCGTATGGATCGAAAAGCATACGGGCTTGAATTCGACCAGTACCGCAGGCATCCTGATCGGCATGGTCAGCGTTGTGCCCGCACTGGCCATGATCCCTCATATGGACAAAAGGGGAAAGGTGGTAAACGGTGCGTTCGTGGTGTGCGGAGCCTCCGCATTTGCGGCGCATCTTGGATTTACGGTCAGTACACAGCCGAAACTGGTGCCGGCTTTGCTGGCAGTCAAGCTGCTGGGCGGTTTTCTGGGGGCGGCGATTGCGTTGCTTGCCACCCGGAACTTAAAGGCTCGCAGCGGGTTTCCTTCTATCCAAAGAGAACATCTGTGATCAACATGACGCAGAAGCCGCAAAGGAGGGCATAGGTGGCCCCGGTTTCGCTTCCATGCGCATGGGTTTCGGGAATCATTTCATCGCTGATCACATAGAGCATGGTTCCTCCCGCAAACGCAAGGGCAAAGGGAAGAACCGCCGAAGCGATATTGACTGCCCAATACCCCACAAGGGTGCCCACGACCTCAATCAGACCGGTAATCATTGCGCAGACAAAGGTTTTTCCCGGGGTGACACCGGCAGCCAGCATGGGAGCGATAATCACCATACCTTCCGGTATGTTTTGTAAGGCAATCCCAAACGCAATCATCATCGCCTGGGAAGTGTCCTCCGTTCCGAAGCTGACGCCGGCAGCGATACCCTCCGGCAGATTATGGATGGCGATTGCGGCTACAAATAACATCACTTTGTCCAAATTGGTGTTCCTGTGCGCTTCGGTATCATTGCCTACCAGCCTGTGCAGATGGGGAACCAGCTTATCGATGAGATTCAGGCACACCGCACCGGCAAAGATACCGGCGATGGTGACAAGAATGCCGTATTTTCCTCCATAGTTGAGGGAGGGAAGAATCAGTCCCAATACCGCGGCGGACAGCATGACACCCGCCGCAAAGGACAGCACGATGTCAGAAAACCGGTGAGAGATTCTTTTTGAGGCAAACCCTATGAGGCTGCCAAAGACCGTAGCACCGCCCACACCAAGGGCAGTCAGCAGAACCATTTTCATAATCACACACACGCAGGAGGGTTATGTATTGAAAGCTCCTGCAGTTTCCTTTCTTTCAGAGTTTTGATCGGGGACGATATTTACTATGGAGAAGGCGGGGCGTTTCCCGGTTGGCCTCATGCCGGACATAAAAACCAGTCGAGCCAAATGCTCAACTGGTTTTTGCACTTTTCCGCAGCTTTTCCTTCGTGCCGTCGGGACGGAGGATATAGGTGTTGTCCAACTGCTCCGTCAGACTCCGCCGGAAGGCGGCGATATACTGCTTCCGCAGCTCGTCCCGCTCTGCGGTTTCCTCCGGGGTCAGACCCTGGGCCTTGGCCTTGTGAGCAAGCTCGTTAATTCGCTGAATCAGTTCATCTATGGGCATAATCCATCATCTCCGCTGACATCATACCCTATTTCATCGCCGCTGTCAAGAATGGACTTGCCAGATGAGATAAAGTGGGATATAATAACAGCATCTCAATTGTTGGAGAATATTTTATGAAGGTTTTAGTGATTGGCGGGGGTGCGTCGGGAATGATGGCGGCTTTGACTGCCGGAGAGGCCGGTCATCAGGTGACTCTTTTAGAGCGGCAGGCCCGGATGGGCAGAAAGCTCCTTGCCACAGGAAACGGCCGCTGCAATCTGACCAACCGCCACGCCGCGCCGGAGCATTATCACGGAGAAAACCCCGGCTTTTGCGGCTATGCGCTGTCTCAGTTCGGCGTGGAGAAAACTCTGAAATTTTTTGAAGCTCACGGACTGCTCACCGTCACCGAGGACAGCGGACGGGTCTATCCCTTCAGCGACAGCGCCAACAGCGTGGCGGATGTGCTGCGACTGCATTTGGAGCAAAATCCGAAGGTAACCATTGTTACCGGCTGCGAAATCACCCGGTTGACCAGAAAAAACGGAGTTTTCACCGCCACGGACGGACAGACGGCCTACACAGCGGATCGGGTGATTCTCTGCGCCGGAGGGCTTGCGGGAAGCAAGCTGGGCGGCACGGATTTGGGGTATAAGCTCCTGTCCTCCTTGGGACATACCAGAACCAGGCTTTGCCCGGCGCTGGTGCAAATCAAAACCGATCCCACCTACGTCCGCTCTCTGAAGGGTATTCGGGCCCAGGCGGAGGTGACCTACGGGAAGGAAAAGCGCCGGGGAGAGGTGCAGTTCACGGACTTCGGCGTCAGCGGGCCGTTGATTTTTGAGTTGTCCAGAGCCGTCTCCTCCAACGGCGGAAAAGGGGAACTGACGCTGGATTTGCTGCCCGGGCTGGACTTTGACGCATTGGAAGAAATGCTCCGGCGCAGAAGGGAACAGCTTCCTGCGTTGAAAGCGGAAGACCTGCTCACGGGAATTTTGCATAACCGTCTGGGCAGAACCATGGTGCGGGCGGCGGGACTGTCGTTGGAACAGGTCCGCGGTACTTTGGAGGACGGACAAATCCGTCGTGTGACCCACAGGGTGAAGCATTTTACCCTGCCGATGCAAGGAGTGATGGGGATGGACGGCGCACAGGTGACTGCCGGGGGAATTCGGACGGAGGAATTTGACGAAAAGACTCTGGAAAGCCGTCTCTGTCCGGGACTCTATGCCGCCGGAGAGGTGCTGGATATCGACGGCGACTGCGGCGGCTATAATCTTCAATGGGCGTGGTCGTCGGGGCATCTGGCAGGAGAATTGAGAGGAACTGTATGATTCGTATTCGAGATTTGATTTTACCCCCGGAGCATGACTTAAATGCCCTCCTCTATCACGCCGCGCAGGCGCTGCATATCCGGTCGGCGGACATTGCCAGCCTCAGTATTTTCCGCCGGTCTCTGGACGCCCGGAAAAAGCCGGAGCTGCATTGGGTCTATACCGTGGATGTTACGCTCCGCTCCGGCGAGGGGGCGGTCATGCGGAAGAATCGAAATAAAAAAATTACAAGAGAAACGCCATATTACTATAAAATACCCAAAAAACAGTCAGAAAAACGCCCTGTTGTGGTAGGCTTTGGCCCCGGAGGAATGTTCGCCGCGCTGGTTTTGGCAAAGGCGGGCTTAAAGCCCATTGTTCTGGAGCGGGGGAGCTGCGCCCAAACCCGCCGGGAGAAGGTGGAACGGTTCTGGAATGGGGGAGGGCTGGACCCGGAGTGTAATGTCCAGTTTGGCGAAGGGGGCGCAGGCACCTTCTCGGATGGCAAGCTGAACACCGGGACGAAAAATGAGCGGGGACGTTGGGTGCTGCAGCAATTTGTGAAGTATGGCGCGAAGGAAGAAATTTTATATGATGCAAAGCCCCATGTGGGCACAGACGTCCTGTTTCATGTGGTGCAGAATATTCGCCAGAGTATTGTCTCTCTGGGGGGCGAGGTTCGGTTTGATTCCAAAATGACGGGACTTGTCATGGAAAACGACCGGCTTAGCGCTGTGGAGTATGAAGTTCAGGGAGAAAAACAGGTGCTTCCCTGCGAACACCTGATTTTAGCCATCGGCCACAGCGCCAGAGACACCTTCCGCTATCTGGAATCCATCCGAATCCCCATGGAACCAAAGCCCTTTTCCATGGGCGTGCGAATTGAGCATAAGCAGTCTGCCGTGGATCAGGCGCAGTACGGCGGCCACCGCCCCAATGGGATCCCTCCCGGAGATTATAAGCTGTCCGTCCATCTGCCGGACGGCAATTCCGCCTACACCTTCTGTATGTGTCCCGGCGGGTATGTGGTGGCAGCAGCCTCCCAGCCCGGGGGCGTGGTGACCAACGGCATGAGTTATTCCGCCCGGGACGGAGAAAACGCCAATTCCGCTTTGCTTGTGACCCTGAGGCCGGAGGATTTTCCCTATGAGGGCGTCCTCGGCGGCATGCTGTGGCAGGAGGAATTGGAACAGAAAGCCTTCCGTCTGGGTGGCGGGAACTACCACGCCCCGGCGCAGCGGGTGGGCAGCTTCCTGAAGCTCCCGGAAACCGGGGAAGCGGTGGAGCCTACCTATCGTCCCGGCGTGACCTTCTGCGACCTTCATGAGCTGTTCCCGGAGAAAATTACCAAAACGCTGGAACAGGCCATTGTGGCCCTGGAGGAGAATCTGAAGGGCTTTTCCTGCGCCGGCGGGGTTATGACCGCTCCGGAAACCCGAAGCTCCTCCCCGGTGCGTATCCTTCGGGGCGAGGACTGCCAGAGCGACTTCAAGGGGATTTATCCCTGCGGAGAGGGTGCTGGCTACGCCGGAGGAATTTTGTCCGCCGCCGTGGACGGCATGGTCTGCGCGGAGGCAATCCTGGCACAGTTATGAAAGCTTGGGGCTGTAAAAAAAGTCCGATAAAAAGCAGGCTGTACCGAAAAGGTGCAGCCTG
>JAEDOJ010000156.1 GCA_016302015.1 Oscillospiraceae bacterium
GCGACGGCAACGGCACCGTGGGCTACGGCCTGGGCAAGGCTGCGGAAGTTTCCGAAGCCATCCTCAAGGGCATTGCCAACGCAAAGAAGAACCTGCACAAGGTGACTCTTTCCGGCACTACCATTCCCCATGAGGTCATTGGCGTTTATGGTGCAGGCTCCGTTCTGATGAAGCCCGCATCCGTAGGTACCGGCGTTATTGCCGGCGGCGCGGTCCGTGCTGTCATGGAAGCTGTCGGCATCACCAACATCCGTACCAAGTGCCTGCGCTCCAACAACCCCCAGAACGTTGTCAAGGCAACGATGCAGGGTCTGCTGAGCCTGCGCGGACCTGAAGAGGTCGCTCGCATCCGCGGCAAGAGCGTGGAAGAAATCATCGGTTAAGGAGGATACGAACAATGGCACAGTTGAAGATTAAGCTCGTAAAGAGCCTGAACGGTCGTATCCAGAAGCACATTGCAACTGCACAGTCCCTGGGCCTTCGGAAGATCGGCCAGGAGACCGTCCAGCCCGACAATGAGCAGACCCGTGGTAAGATCGCCAAGATCGGCTATCTGCTCCAGGTCACTGAAGTAGAATAAGGAGGAGACAAGAATGGAATTACATGAACTTGCTCCCGTTCTGGGTTCCACCCAGGTAGCAAAGCGCAAGGGCCGGGGCACCGGCACTGGCAACGGCAAGACCGCAGGCCGTGGTCATAAGGGTCAGAAGGCTCGTTCCGGCGGCAAGGTCCGTGTGGGCTTTGAAGGCGGCCAGATGCCTCTGGCACGCCGTATCCCGAAGCGTGGCTTCAACAACATCTTTGCAAAGCCTCTGACTGCTGTCAATGTTGGCGCTCTCGAAGCTTTCGAGGACGGCGCTGTGGTTGACGCAGCTGCTCTGGAAGCCAAGGGCATCATCCGTGACTGCAAGTACGGTCTGAAGGTTCTGTCCAACGGCACCCTGACTAAGAAGCTGACTGTGAAGGCAGCAGCTTTCTCCGGCGCTGCCAAAGCAAAAATTGAGGAGGCAGGCGGAAAGGCTGAGGTGGTGTAAGTGCTTACCACACTGCGCAATGCATGGAAAATTGCGGATCTCCGCAAGAAGTTCCTGTTCACGCTGCTGATCATTCTGCTTTACCGCATTGGTAACGTCGTCCCTGTTCCCTTTGTCAATGTTGACAATATGTCCCATATGTTCCAGGCTGAGCTCAGCGGAACCATCTTTGGACTGTTCAACATGATGTCCGGCAACGCATTCTCTATGGCAACCATCTTTGCCCTGAGCATCCAGCCGTATATCAACGCATCCATTATCATTCAGCTCCTCACCATCGCCATTCCTGCTCTGGAACGTCTGAGCAAGGAGGGCGGCGAAGAGGGCAAGAAGAAGATCGAAAAGATCACCCGCTTCACCACCGTTGGTCTCGGCCTGCTCATGGGCTTTGCCTACTATGTCATGCTGAGCAACTACAATGACGCTTACGCCGCACAGGGCATGGCTCTGCTGACTCAGAGCGGCGTCCTCCCCGGCATCGTCATCGTCCTGACCTTCATGACCGGTTCCACGCTGGTTATGTGGCTGGGCGAGCAGATCACGGAATACGGCATCGGCAACGGCATCTCCATGATCCTGTTTGCCAACATCATTGCCCGGATTCCCGGCGGCATCATTGTTCCCATCTGGAACATGATCTTCCCCACCGACGCAGGCGCAGCTTCCCAGTGGTACTGGGCGATCGCACTGGTTGTGGGTATGCTGGCGATCATCGTCTTCATCGTATTTGTCTCTCAGGCAGAGCGCAGAATCCCTGTGCAGTACGCCAAGAGAGTCGTAGGCCGGAAGGTCTACGGTGGTCAGAACACCCATTTGCCCATCAAGGTCAATATGTCCGGTGTTATGCCCATCATCTTCGCACAGTCCATCGCTTCCTTCCCCGCTACCATCTGCGCATTTTTCGGCGTGAGAAGCGGCTGGTGGTATGAGAACGTATTCAGCAGCACCAGCGCCATCTATGCGGTATGCTATCTGCTCCTGATCGTTGGCTTCAGCTACTTCTATGCCACCATCCAGTATAACCCCATCGAGGTTGCCAACAACCTGAAGAAGAACGGCGGCTTTATCCCGGGCTTCCGTCCCGGCCGTCCCACTTCCGACTTCATCCGCAAGGTGATCAACAAGGTCACTCTCTTCGGCGCCATCTATCTTGGTGTCATTGCGGTTCTCCCCATCGTCCTCGGTGTGGTTATGAGCGATACTTCCTTCTCCTTCGGCGGAACCTCCGTGATCATCGTTGTCTCCGTTGCTCTGGAAACCGTTGCGGCAATTGAGGCTCAGATGATGATGCGTAACTATTCCGGTTTCCTCGAGAAATAATTGGAGGAGCATTCTATGAGACTGATTCTTTTGGGGGCTCCCGGCGCCGGTAAGGGCACGCAGGCGGAGATCATTTCTTCCAAGCTGAACATCCCTACCATTTCCACCGGGAATATCCTGCGGGAAGCGATCAAAAACGGTACCGAAACCGGCTTGAAAGCAAAAGGTTTCATGGATAAGGGTATGCTGGTTCCTGATGCTGTCATCATTGACATCATCAGGGAACGGCTTGCAGAGCCGGATTGTGCAAATGGCTACATCCTCGACGGTGTGCCCCGCACAATCCCCCAGGCTCAGGCCCTGATGGAGCAGGGCGTCGAACTGGACGCCGTTGTTTCCATCGAAATTGATGATTCTGTGATTGAAAAGCGCATGACCGGCCGCCGTGTCTGCGGCACCTGCGGCGCAAGCTATCACATCACTGCAAACCCGCCCAAAACGGAGGGCATCTGCAACGCCTGCGGCGGCGCTCTGGTGACCCGGAAGGACGACGTGCCGGAAACGGTGAAGCATCGCCTTCAGGTTTATCACAGCGAGACCGAAGCGCTGAAGGGCTTCTATGAGAAGCTCGGTAAGCTGCGGCTTGTCGAGGGGAATCAGCCCATCGAGGATGCAACTCGTGATATTCTGGCGGCTTTGGGAGTCTGAAATATGATTCCTGTCAAAAATGAACGTGAGATCGACCTGATGCGCCGTGCCTGTAAAATTACCGCGGCAGCCCGTGCCTTGGCAGGGGATATGGTAAGACCCGGCGTCACAACCAGGGAGATTGACAAAGCAGTCCATGATTTTATCGTGTCACAAGGCGCAACCCCTTCTTTCCTCAATTATTCCGGCTATCCTGCCAGCGCCTGTATCTCCGTGAACAATACCGTCATTCACGGGATTCCGGACAGCAGGGTTCTGAAGGAAGGCGACATCGTCTCCGTAGACGTTGGAGCGTATTGGGGAGGATTCCACGGGGACTGTGCCGCAACCTATGCCTGCGGAGAGATCTCTCCCGAGGCACAAAAGCTCATTGATGTCACGAGGCAGAGCTTTTTCGAGGGCGTGAAGTTCGCACGCCAGGGCTGCCGGATTTCCGACATCGGTCATGCAGTGCAGACCTATGTGGAAGCCAACGGCTTCTCCGTTGTCCGGGATTTCATCGGACACGGGGTTGGAGAGCATCTCCATGAAGAGCCGGAGGTTCCCAATTTCGGCAAGCCCGGAAGAGGACCGAGACTGATTCGCGGTATGACCATCGCTGTGGAACCCATGGTCAACGCCGGCACTTATCAGGTGCGGGTGTTGAAGGACGGGTGGACAACGGTGACCGCGGATGGAAAGCTGTCGGCCCACTACGAAAATACTGTACTCATCACAGACGGCGAGCCGGAAATTCTCACCGTCACCGAGGGGCTTTAACATGGAAATTTCCAAATCGGATCTGGTTCTTTCTCTCGCCGGTCATGACAAAGGAATGCTGTTCTATGTGATTGACACAGACGGTGTGTACGTTTCCTTAGTGAACGGCAAGGAAAGAAAAGTGGAAAAGCCGAAGCGTAAAAAGCAGAAGCACGTATGTAAAATCCCTCGGGCAGATTCGTCGCTCACCGAGAAGATCCGTCGCGGTGAGCCGCTACTCAACAGCGAATTACGAAGGGAACTGGCTAAAATTTGTCAGGAAATCAACGTTTCAACCAAGGAGGGTTCATAAACTTGGCAAAAGACGACGTAATCGAACTTGAGGGCATCGTAACCGATGCACTGC
>JAEDOJ010000157.1 GCA_016302015.1 Oscillospiraceae bacterium
AGACACACAGCACAGCGATCATGGTCACTGCCGCAATGAGATACACATAGAAATCCTCATAGTCCCGGGATACCGCATCCGGGTAGGCGGCAGTATTTTCGCACACCCGAATATCACCGAAATCACCGGTGCGGGTGGAGGAAAGCCAGCCGTTTATGGAATGAGCGGCGGTTTCCCTGTCCGCTTCTTCCACAGTCAGGAAGTATTGGGGAATTGGAATGACCAGTTCCCGGTTTTCAGGATTGATAATACATTCCCTTGCCGCTCCCAAAACCGCCTCTGCCGCGGCTTCTGTTACAACGGCGCTGACCAGCAGCCGATGGTCGGCATTTCGGTTCAGCACCCACAGGTTGCTGTATTCGTGAAGAATGCCGCACAGAATATAGCTTCGTTCCACGGGGATAAGCTGGTCTTGATAAGGAATATCGATCACCAGGGTGATTTCCTGTCCCAGTTCGTAAGCATAGCCTAACGCACTCAGCACATCCGCTTCCATGGCGATTTCATCATCTGACGTTGGGAAAGTGCCTTCCTCCAATCTGATGCGTCCAATGTTGACCAGACTGTGATCCAACGTACCAAAGCCAGTCTGACCCGCAGCGGTATGGATGGTTCCGTAATTGCCGGCTCTGCCGATTTCCCTGACCCACTGCTGTTTTTCCAGCCATTGGGCATCTTCCTCCATACCGGAGGGAATGCCGCAGTACCATTCACCGTAGGTATTCAGCCGGAACTCCGCGTTGGTCTTGCTGATACTGCCTACCAGTGAGAGCGCCACAATCGCAAAGGAAAAGGAGATCAACAGAACGAAAAAAATCAGGATACTGGTTCGCTTCTTTCGGAGTGTTCCCTGGAATGCCAGAGGCAGGATATTTCTGAACATGATGCCACCTCCCTACGGCCGATAGATGGGTTGCAGATGGGTTTTGGAATCGTAGGCGTCAGGAATGTAGAAGAAATCCAGCACAGCATTTTCATCCACCGCACAGGTATAGGTGACGCCGGAGTTCGTAAAGGTATACCCGCAAATTTCCTCGGAAAGCTCCCCGCCGAAGCACACAAGGATCGTATCCCCTTCGGGGGTTTCGTAGTTCCAGTTGGCCAGATATCCCGGTTTCACCTTATTCAGACTTCCGCAGATTCTCCACCGATCCGAGAACACCTCATCTCTGGCAAAGATGCCCAGATGCCACAATCCGTCCTGGTCACAGCCGGAAACCGCCAGATAGTCCCCCTTCTGCACGATGCTGTGTACCTTGACCAGTTCAACTTCACTGTAGGCTTCCAGGAAATGTTCCAATCCGTCGATATCGTCCCCGGCGGCGGTCTGTATATAATGAGAACTTAAAAATACCGCCGCGGCGATCACCACCAGCACAGCGGCCAAAATGATCCCTGTGCGGAACGCTTTGCGCTTATTCTTCTTCCATGCTCTGGACGCCGCCCCCGCAGCTTCCAAAGCCTCCCTTTCTTCCGGTATTTCCATGGGAAGCTTCATCACCCGCAGCTCCTCCCTGCAATTTTCGCAGGTCCGGATATGGGAAAGGATGGTCTTTTTGCTTTCCTCACTGCACACGCCGTCGCAGTACAGCGGAAGCAGATCTTGTATGATTCCACAGGATACGTTATTCATCCAGATCCTCCTTTAACTTCTTTTTTGCTCTGAAATAAATCAGCCTCGCCCAGCTGTCGGACTTTCCGTAAATCGCTCCAATCTGAGAAAATGGAAGGTCTCCGAATACCCGCAGGGAGAATACCTCCCGGTACGGCTCCGGAAGCTGATCCAGCAGCGCAAAAAGCCGCTCCGCCGCTTCCTGATCGAAGAACCATTCCTCCGGGCTGGCCGCCGTCCGGGGCGGAGCCTGCTGCTCACTGACGAAGCGTTTCTGCTTTTTTATGTATGTAAAATAGGTGTTCTTCCCAATCTGGCAGAGCCAGACATACAGCCGGCATTTGCCGTCAAACCGATCCATATGCTCCATCGCCTTTACAAAGGCCTCCTGGGTGATCTCCTCCGCCAGGGTTGCGTTCCGGCAGAGGGACAGGATGTATTTGTAAACAATGGGATAGTTGGTTTTGTAGATCTGTTCAAACTCTGTCACTTTCTCACCCCTCGTGGATATGACTCGCCCGACGTCAGAACGTTTCAAGGGATATTGTATTTAATCACCGCTCTCTTTGCAAGTCCAAAGCTCTGCAGATAAGTTTTGATTGACAAGCCGCACCGGCGGTGCTATATTGGAATCGTAAATGTCTGCAACAGCAGGCAGGAAAGGAGCTTAAAAGTATGATTGTTCGTGAGGGCGTGAGCCGTTAACTGAATACGGGCGTGCAAAACCGGGGGTCTCCGGGTCTGCTGCGCCGTTTTGAGTATCCTTTCGTATCTTTGGTGACCGCAGATGGCGCCCCAATGCGAGGGCTGCTTGACTGCGGTATTTTTGCGCCCATTTTCGGTTGTCACCGAGGAAAGGAGTGTTGTCTTATGAGATTTTTTCAACTTTTTGAACCTGTAGAACATATTTTGGAGGAAAGAAAACTTGAATATAAACGATTACGGCTCCGTGCCGAATACAGAAAACCTTCCCGGGCTTCCCGCCCGGGTCACCGCCGTTCATAAGGAGCGATATGAGATCATCTGCCCGGAGGGCTTCACCCACGCGCGGCTGAAAACCGGGGAATACTACAACGGGAGCGAAGCCTTCCCTACCACCGGGGACTTCGTAATGATCAACTACATTCCCAACGGCGACAGTCAGATCATCGCCACCCTGCCCAGAAAAACCCTCTTCTCCCGCCGGGAGCCGGGAGGAATTCCCAGAGATCAGGCGGTTGCCGCAAATTTTGACTATGTGTTCATCATGCAGTCTCTGAACATGGACTTCAACCCCAAGCGTCTGGAGCGTTACCTCACCCTTGCATGGCAGTCCGGGGCAACGCCTGTGGTTCTGCTGACCAAGGCAGACCTTTCGAAGGACTATGGGACATATCTCACACAGATAAATCGTGTGGCCGCCGGGGTGAACATCCATGTGGTCAGCGCGCATACCGGGTACGGTCTGGACGAGCTGAAGGTCTATTTGCAGCCGGGAAAAACATTGGTATTCCTCGGCTCCTCCGGCGTGGGCAAGTCCAGCCTTGTCAATGCCCTTGCCGGAGAGGAGATTATGACGGTGAAGGGCATCCGGGAGGCGGACTCCAAAGGCCGGCATACAACCACCCACCGCCAACTCATTCGTCTGAACTGCGGTGCAATGATCATTGATACGCCGGGTATGCGGGAGCTGGGGATGTGGGACGTGTCCCATGGACTGGCTGACGCTTTCGCCGATGTGGAACATTTTATTGGAACGTGCCGTTTTTCCGATTGTACCCATACTTCGGAACCCGGCTGCGCCGTGAGAGCCGCCATAGAACGGGGTGAGTTGGACGTTTCCCGATGGGAAAGCTACCGAAAGCTGAAAGCAGAGGCCGCTCCCCGGGAAGAGCTGCTCCGCCGCAAACAGGAATGGAGCAAGGGCGTTGCGAAACGCAACAAACAGCGAAAAAAAGATAACCGTTAAAAACAACACCGCCTGCGGGAAGCACTCCCGCAGACGGTGTTTGTTTGCATAGGAGGACGGTTATCCTCCTGATTTTTTAGCCCAGGTAGGCGGCGGCGTAGTCGCCGTAGGCCAGGATGGCGTTGGCCAGATCCAGTTTTGCCTGAGAGGTGCTTGTGCTTGCTCTGCAGCCGGAGACCATGCATTCAATGCTCCATTGGAGGTCCTGAGAAACCTTGGTCTCGCCGTCATAGATGGCGACGTTGAACACGGTACGGGTGTTTTTTGCGCTCACATCGTCAAAACGGAAGGAGCCGTTGACGCCCATGGCGGTTACGGGCAGAGTTGCCACGGTTTCGCCGGTCTCGGTGTTGGTG
>JAEDOJ010000158.1 GCA_016302015.1 Oscillospiraceae bacterium
TTACTCCGCGTGGTATTTCTTGGCGTACTTCCGATAGTCGCTGACAAAATCCTTGCTGCCGCCGGTCTTGATGTCGTTGAGATACGCATGGGTATCAAAGCTGCCTACGCCGGTCTCAATGATGGCCACGGCGATATTGGAGCAGTGGTCGGAAATCCGCTCGTAGTTGGTCAGCAGGTCAGACAGGACAAAGCCGGTCTGAATGGTGCAGCGACCCTGCTGCAGCCGCTCGATATGACCGCTCTTTGCCTTGGCAATCAGCACGTCGATGACCTGCTCCAGAGGCTCCACCTTGGTGGCGGTCAGTGCGTCATTCTCAGTAAAGGCCGCAACCGTCAGGTTCAGAATTTCTTTCAGCGCCGCCGTCAGGTTATCCAGTTCCCCCTGACCTTCCGTGGAGAAGACGATGTTCTTTTCCTTAATTTCCTTCGCGCTCTTCAGCAGGTTGACCGCATGGTCGCCCAAACGCTCGAAATCGCCGATGCTGTGGAGCATCAGAGACACCTGACGAGAGTCCTTATCCGACATGGAACGGCTGGACAGGCTGACCAGGAAGGAGCCCAGCTTATCTTCGTAGCGATCCAGTTCGTCCTCATCCTTCAGAATTTCCTCTGCCTGTTTCTCGTCATAAACGCTCAGCAGCTCCATGGAAGTATCCATGGTGGACCGTGCCAGCTTTGCCATACGTTTGGTCATGCCCATGGCCTCGTTGACGGCGATGGAGGGGGTGGAGAGCAGACGTTCGTCCAGGAAGGAAGCCGTGCCTTCCTTCCGGGTGGGACGGACGATGAGGTTCGCAATCCGAACCAACTGATTTTCGAAGGGGAAGAGAATGGCGGTATTGACCAAATTGAAGATGGTGTGGATCACCGCAACGCCCGTGTGGCCGGGGTTATCATTCAGGAAGTTGAAGTCCAGCACCGCATTCAGGCCGAAGAAGCCCGCCAGGCAGACGATGACGCCGATGATCTTAATGGTAATGTGCACCACGGAGACCTTCTTCGCCTCCCTGGTAACGCCAATGGAGGACAGCAGCGCCGTAGCGCAGGTGCCGATGTTGGCGCCCAGAACCAGAGGAATGGCAGTGGAATAGGTGATCAGGCCGGAGAAGGCCAGATTCTGCACGATACTGATGGTGGCGGCGGAGGACTGGATCACGCCGGTAAAGAGGGCGGACAGGAGCACGGCGATCACAGGGTTGTCAAAGGCGGTGAGCATGGCCTTGAAGCCTTCGTTTTCCTGCAGGCCGCTCATTGCGTCGCCCATGAACTTCATGCCGTACATCAGAACGGCGAAGCCCACCAGGATCTTGCCCAGATCCTGCCGTCTCGTCTTCTTGGACATCATGATCATGCCGATGCCGATGATGGCCACGACGGGAGAGAAATTTTCCGGCTTCAGCAGGGAGATCACGCCGTTGCCCTCCACCCCCGCCAGGCTGAGGATCCAGTTGGTGAAGGTGGTGCCGATGTTGGAGCCCATGATCACGTTGATGGTCTGATCAAACTGCATCAGGCCGGAGTTTACCAGACCCACCAGCATAACGGTCATGGCCGAAGAGGACTGGATGGCAATGGTGATACCGGCGCCCAGACCCATGCCCAGGAAGGGGTTGGAGGTTGCCTTCTTCAGGGAACGCTCCAGAGAGCCGCCGGCCAGCTTCCCCAGGCCGCCGGACATGACATTCATGCCGTATAGGAAAAACGCAAGGCCGCCAATCAACTGCAGGGCGGCAAATAACACTACCATGCGAAATTCTCCGTTTCTATTGTAATATAATCGGTGCCCATTCACACCCATTTATAATATAAAGAAAATGCTCTGTAAAGTCAAGGATTTTACTTCCAATTTTCGACGTATTTGCTGATTTGCTTCGGCAGACGCCTTGCGTTTCCCGGCTTTTTCTGCTACAATGTGAAAAATCCCAAAAAGGGGAGGAGATACCTTGAGCGCTCTGGCTCTGCGGATTCTGGCCTGCGTCAGTATGCTGGCGGATCATATCGGTTACTGCTTTGCGGGAAACTATCCCTGTTTGGAGTATTTGCGATGGTTTGGAAGGCTTTCCTTCCCGCTGTTCGTGTTTTTGCTGGTCAACGGCTTCCGCCACACCTCCAGCCGCCTGCGCTACGCCCTCCGTTTGGGCGTTTTCGCCCTGCTTTCTCAAATTCCCTACGACCTGTTCTGCGGTCACCCGGTATTTTTTGAAAAGCTGAACGTCTTTGCAACCCTGCTGCTGTGTCTGCTCACCCTCTGGGCTGTGGACGCTCTGCGGCAGCGGAAAAAGCTGAACTGTTTCTGTCTTCTTCCCGGTCTGCTCGCCACGCTCCTGTGCAGCTTCGGGGTGATCCCCTGCGACTACGGCGCAAAGGGGATTCTCATGGCTCTGGTCTTCTATTTCTGGGAAGACAAGCCCCTTCTCATGACAGGAGGCGTTCTGTTTTCCCTCTGCTGGCCCCGGGTGATGGAAGCCCTGCTCCTTCTGCTGAAAGCCCTGCAGGGTCAGTCCGTGGCCTTCGTCCCCACAAACCGTTGGGAATTGACCCAGCTTCTCTCCCTGTTTTCGGTTGTCTTCCTCCTCCTTTATCAGGGAACTCCCGGCAAGCTCCCCTCCCGGCCGGCCGCCCGAAAGGCTGTCCAGCTTTCTTTCTATCTATTCTACCCAATTCACCTTGTTTTTCTCTGGCTGGTGAGATAATCACTCTTGACGAATTCTTTTTCATCGTGTAAGATATGCGGGACGGGAACGCCCTTTCCGTCCACCGACAGTTCGTAACCATCCTGTCGTAAAACAAAACTAAGGAGAATGAAAATGAAAAAAATGACGACCCGTGACCTGACCTGCGGTGCTGTGATCGCCGCCCTGTATGTGGTGCTCACAGTGATGCAGAACGCTCTTTTGCCCGGCTCGGCTTCCATGGCTGTCCAGTTCCGTGTGGCAGAGGCTCTTTGTGTCCTGGCGCTCTTCACGCCCAGCGCCGTCTGGGGGCTCTCCCTGGGCTGCCTGATCTTCAACCTGACCTATGCCGAAGCCCTGCCTCTGGACTGGCTGGTGGGCACCGGCGCTACCCTGCTTGCCGCCCTCGCCATGTATTTCCTTCGGAATGTCCGCCTCTGGAAGCTCCCCCTTGCGGCTCTGCTGATGCCCGCTGTCTTTAACGCGGTGCTGGTGGGCTGGGAGCTGACCGCTTACATCGGCGGCGCGTTCTGGTTCAATGCCGTCTGCGTGGCCGCCGGCGAGCTTGGCGTTCTGCTGGTACTGGGCACCGCCCTGTACTTCGCCCTGGAGGCGGGAGGTCTGCACAAACGCCTGTTTGGGAGGTAACTGCCCTGTCAGGCAGACATTTTTGGAGGTACCTTATGAAAAAATTTTTCGCTATCTTTCTTTCCTGCGTTGTGCTTCTGAGCCTTGGAGCGGCCTGCAGCGGCAAGGAAACAGAGGAAACCACCGCCGCAACGGAACAGATGACCATCGTTCCTGTGGAAACGGAAGGACAAGCCGTGCAGACGGAAAATTTCATCAACTACAAGGGTCTGCATACCTGCGACTACACCGAGCTGGATATGCAGGGAGCGGAAGGCCGTGCCCCGGATTTTTCCTTTGACAGCAACGGCGTCACCGTGTTTGCCTACAACAACGTCAGCCTGAACGACCTGGAGTTTACGCAGGTTCAGTATTCCTTCGGCGACACCAACCGAATTTCCTGCACCGTCTCCACGGAGGAGCCTGAAGCTGTGATGTCTGACTATCTGGCAGCCATGACCGCCCTGTACGGCAATGCCGCCGAGGGCGGCGGTATCTATACCTGGCGGGACAGCACCGCAAACTACGTGATGCTGACCCAACTGAATGACACTACCGTTCAGCTTGCCTTCTATTTTTCCGAAACGGCGCAGTGATGGTTCTGCGCTGA
>JAEDOJ010000159.1 GCA_016302015.1 Oscillospiraceae bacterium
GCGGTGGTTTATAACAGGAGACAGATCAGCCCGTTGGCGCCCTCGTTGATAATTCTCGTCAGGGCGTCCTTCAGCTTCAGCCGTGCGTCATCCGGCATTCGCCGCAGCTTGGAGGTCAACCCTTCGTTTACCAGCTCAAAGACGGACTTTCCGAAAATATTGCTTTCCCACAGCTTTTCCGTATTGCCCTCATATTCGCCCAGCAGGTATTTCACCAAATCCGCCGACTGCTGCTCGTCTCCCACCATGGGACTGATTTCCGTCTGAATGTCTGCCCGGAGCATATGGATGGAGGGAGCGCTGGCCTTCAGCTTCACGCCATAGGTGTTGCCTTTTTTCACGATTTCCGGCACCTCCATATGAAGCTCCTCCGCCGTGGGCATTACGATACCGTAGCCGGTGGCGTTGACCTCCTCCAGGGCGGAGGCAATCTTGTCATACCGTTTTTTCATCTCCGATAGGGCTGTGAGCAGAGACAGCAATTGGCCGTCGTTCTCAATTTCAAACCCGGTTTTCTGCCCCAAAATCTGATAGAACAGCCCCTCGTTAAAGTCCAGCTCGCAGCATACCGTGCCGGTTCCCAGATCAATGGACAGTATCCGGAAGCCGCATACCTGCTCCAGCTCCGTCATTCTGGAAATGGACGGCTCTGCCTCAGCAAGGCGGGAAATTCCCTCCCCATTCTGCCGCAAGGCATCGTAGAGAGCGGCCTTCATGGGGTGATTCAGCTCCAGAGCCTGCACCCAGGCGGGAAGGTAGACCTGCAGCTCCTGCATGGGGAAGGAATACAGAACCTGACGAAGCAGCTCCGTCAGCTCTCCCTCGTGCATGGCCTGACAGTCTGCCGCCATAGCGGTGACGTGGTAGGTCTGGGCGATATAGTCCCGGAGGGCAATGGCGTCCCCGCCCCGGGGCGCGGAGGAGTTTACCAGCACCACAAAGGGCTTCCCGGTGGCCTGCATATCCCGGATCGCCCGTTCTTCGGCTTCCAGATAATCCGCTCTGGGAATGTCCGTCACCGTACCGTCGGTGGTGACAACGATGCCCATGGTGCAGTGATCCTCCATGACCTTCCGGGTACCCATTTCCGCCGCTTCCGTCATGGGAATTTCGTGGTCAAACCATGGCGTGGTCACCATCCTGGGCTGACCGTTTTCCGTCGCCCCGATGGCGCCGTCTACCATGTATCCCACAGAATCAATGAGCCGCACCGACAGGGTGACGGTTCCGTCCGGGGTGATCTGCACCGCCTCTTCCGGAACAAATTTCGGCTCGGCAGTCATAATGGTCTTTCCGGAAGCGCTCTGGGGCAGTTCATCCTTTGCCCGCTCTCTTTGATAAAGATCGTCAATATTCGGAATGACCAGCTCTTCCATCAGCCGTTTGATAAACGTGGACTTGCCTGTACGAACCGGCCCTACTACGCCGATATAGATGTCGCCGCCTGTTCGTTTTGCAATGTCGGCGTAAAGATTACTCATAATTTTAGCCTCCCCTACAGTCTCGTGGTACATCCTATGCAAGTCCCGGGAGGGCTATTCCATAAAAAGCGGACGAGAACTTGCAAAGGCGGGGAAAATGTGCTAAACTGTAGTTGTAAAAATATGTGTATGGAGATGCAGCCATGACCGAACTTGTAACGGAAAAAAATCTAAGGGAATATGAAGCCTTTGTGGAGAGCCATCCCGAGGGACATTTTGCCCAGAGCAGTCTCTGGGCCAAGCAGAAGCCGGCATGGTCCTGGAAGGCGATTGTCTGCCGGGATGAGACGGGGAAAATCAAGGGAAGCCTTGCGTTTCTCATTCGAAAAATGCCCATCGTCAGAAAAAATATGATGTATGCCTGCCGGGGCCCGGTGTGCGATCTGGACGACCGCGCCACCTTTGAGGAGCTGATGGAGGCGTCCAAGAAGCTGGCAAAGGAAATCAAGGCCTACGTCATCAAAATCGACCCGGATGTCCCTTCCTCCAATACAGACTTTGCCAAAATGCTGGAGGATGTGGGCTTTCAAACCCGGATTACCGGCAAAAATTTTGAGGCGATCCAGCCTCGCTACGTCTTCCGCCTCTACCTGAACGGCAGGAGTGAAGAAGAGATTATGGCTTCCTTCCACCAGAAGTGGCGGTATAATATCCGCCTCGCCCAGCGCAAGGGCGTGGAAATCCGGCTCTGCGGGAAAGAAATGGTGGAGGAATTTGCCAGAATCATGATCGAAACCGGCGTCCGGGACAACTTTGCCACAAGACCTCCCGAATATTTCGCCGCCATGCTGGACAATCTGGGAGACAAGTGCCGCCTGTATATGGCCTTTCATGAGGGGAAGCCCATTGCGGGAACGCTGGCAATTCTCTACGGTGACAAGGTCTGGTATCTCTACGGCGCCAGCTCCAACGAGCATCGGAATCTCATGCCCAACTACCTGCTCCAATGGAGCATGATCCAATGGGCCATCGAGAACAACTGCCGTGTCTATGACTTCCGGGGGGTGTCCGGGGATATTTCCGAGGACAATCCGCACTACGGCCTGTACCGCTTCAAAAAAGGCTTCGGCGGAGAGTTCACGGAGTTCGTGGGAGAATATGACTATGTGATGAACAAGGTCTCCTACTTTATCGCAGAGAAGGGCGCATTGGCATACAAGAGTCTGGCGGCCAAGGTTTATATGCTGAAAAATCGGAAGAAAAACTGAGAGGTGTTCTATGACAACCTACGAAGTGAGCCGGGAAATTCTGGAAAACAACATCAAACTGCTGAAGAAAAAGGCGAAAAATGTGCCGATTTGGGCGGTTATCAAGGGTGACGGCTATGGCTTGGGCGTATTGCCTCTGGCGGAAGTCCTGAGTCAGCAGGGAATTGACCGTTTTTGCGTCACAGAAATCCGGGAGGCGGAGATTCTCCGGGAGAACGGCTTTGAAACCGCACAGATTCTCATGCTCCGCTCTGTGGAGGATCGTCAGCAGCTCAACCGCCTGATGGATTTGAAGGTGATCCTCACCCTTGGCTCCCGGAAGGCGGCGGAGCTGGCGGAGCAGTTGGCGGGGGAGCGGGCGGATGTTGTGGAGGCGCATCTGAAGGTGGATACGGGCATGGGTCGCTACGGTTTCCTGCCTGAGGAAACGGATCAGATCATTTCCCTCTATAAGGAAATGAAGCACTTGGCAATTACCGGAATTTTCACCCACTTTAACTGCGCCTTCAGCCATAAAAAGCTGACAAAACAGGAATTTGCCGCCTTTATGAATGTGGTTGAGACTGTCCGTGCCGCAGGGGTGGAAACGGGGATGGTGCATTGCTGCAATTCAGCGGCCTTCCTGAAATACCCGGAGATGCACTGCGACGGCGTCCGTCTGGGGTCTGCGCTGTTGGGGAGAGTTCCTTTCCGCTCCAAGCTGCGCCCGGTGGGATATGTTTCCACGCAGGTGGAAACGGTGCGTGTCCTGCCCCAGGGGCATACCACCGGCTACAGCGCCCTGTGGAAGGCAAAGAGGGATACTCCCATCGCCATTGTACCCGTGGGTTGGTACCACGGCTTCCATGTCAGTTGTATGCCGGATCAGTCCCGGAGAAGGGATAATTTCCGTGGGGCGCTGGGCGGCCTCAAGGGTGTGCTTCGTCCCCGCCGGGTCTATGTGGAGGTCAACGGAAAACGGTGTCCTCTTGTGGGAGCCATCGGTATGCTTCACTGCGCTGTGGACGTGAGTAAAATTTCCTGCAAGGCGGGTGACCCTGTGGTGATGCAGTTGAATCCTCTTCATGTGAAGGGCATGCAAATCGTGTTCCGCTGAAAGCGGTTATAACTTGACAGAAACGAAAAAGGGGCTGGTTTTCCAGCCTCTTTTTTCATCGATGAGAACGTCAGGGTTGCAGACTGAGAGACGAGATATCTCTCAGG